>ONRZ01000053.1 GCA_900320345.1 uncultured Lachnospiraceae bacterium
GCGATAAATGAGATAAAATTCTCCATAACGAGCAACCGGGGGTGCTTCGGCGGCTGTAGCTTCTGTGCGCTGACCTTCCACCAGGGGAGGATCGTCCAGACAAGGAGCCACGAGTCGATAATAAGGGAAGCCGAAAATATGGTAAAGGATCCTGATTTTAAGAGCTATATCCACGATGTCGGCGGACCAACAGCGGATTTTCGGTTCCCGTCCTGTGAAAAACAGCTTAAATACGGAGTTTGTAAGGATAAGCAGTGCCTGTATCCAAAGCCATGCAAAAATCTTAAGGTCGATCATTCGGATTACGTTGATCTGCTAAGAAAGTTAAGGAAGATAGAGGGAGTAAAGAAGGTCTTTATAAGGTCGGGGATAAGGTTTGACTATCTCATGGCGGATAAGGATGACACATTTTTCCGCGAGATGTTAAAATATCATATAAGCGGCCAGCTGAGAGTGGCACCGGAGCATATTTCGGACACGGTGCTTAAGATCATGGGCAAGCCGGAACATAAGGTATATGAGAGCTTTCTTAAGAAATATGATTCATATAATGAAAAAACGGGCAGGAAACAGTATGCCGTACCCTACCTTATGTCTTCACATCCCGGCTCTACCATGAAGGAGGCGATAGAGCTTGCGGAGTACATAAGGGATCTAGGGTATATGCCGGAGCAGGTACAGGACTTTTATCCGACACCGTCCACGCTGTCGACGGTCATGTATTATACGGGATTCGATCCGCGTGAAGTAAGGAAGGGAGAAAAAACAGGGTCAGGCAAGGTATATGTTGAGAGGAACCCGCACCGCAAGGCTATGCAGAGGGCGCTCATCCAGTACAGGGATCCTAAGAATTACGAGCTTGTTAAGGAAGCACTGCTTGAGTGTGGCCGCAGCGATCTTATCGGATACGGGAAGGAATGCCTCATCCCGCCAAGGCCGTGGAAGAGTGATGACAACAAAGAGAAGAAAGCCCTGTCTAAACGGCAAAGTGGCAGGAAAGCGATGGGAACCGGCAGGAAGAACGGTAAAGACAGTGCAGTCCGGGCAAACGCAAAGAGCGGCAGAGTAAAGACCGGAAAACATAAAAAGTAAGAGAAATAAAGAAACAGAGGTATAAAGGAAATGAAAAAGGGACTTGTAATGGAAGGCGGTGCGATGAGAGGCTTGTTTACCGCCGGGATCACGGATGTGTTCATGGAGAACGGCATAAGATTCGACGGAGGTATCGGAACGAGCGCCGGAGCAGCCTTCGGATGCAATTATAAATCGGGACAGATCGGTCGTGCTTTAAGATACAACAAGGAATACTGCGCGGACAAGAGATATATAAGCATGAGCGGACTGCTCAAGACCGGCAATCTGTATTCGTCGGATTTTTGCTATCATGAGATACCGGAGAGCCTGGATAAGTTCGATTTTGACGCATTTAATGAAGATCCGATGGAGTTCTATATAACCTGTACCAATATTGAGACCGGTCTTGCCGTTCACCATAAGCATGACAAGGACAAGGATGATTTCTATACGTTTCTTGAATGGATAAGGGCATCATGTGCTATGCCCATGGTCGAGCAGATAGTTGAGATAGACGGGCTTAAGCTGCTTGACGGAGGGGTGGCGGATTCCGTTCCCGTAAAGTTCTTCGAGGAGATAGGATACGACAGGAATGTTGTGATCTTAACCCAGCCACTTACCTATGTTAAGAAGAAAATAAAATACGGAGCGGCGGCTAAGGCTATGTATCACGAGTATCCGAAGCTTACGGAAGCCATGCTTGACAGGCACGAAAGATACAATGAGGATTACGAATATATCCATGAAAAGGAATTAAAGGGTGAGCTTTTGGTGATAAGGCCGGATGATTCGCTGAACATAAAGGTTTCCAACAAACCCGAGGAACTTCAGAGAGTATATAACATAGGAAGACACATGGGACTTGCGGAACTTAAGCGGGTGCAGGAGTTCCTTGAGATTTAGCCGGCATCACGGTTAAAGGGAATGTTCTCCGGCACGGCCTATATGGTTTGGTCGTTGACACGTTCATAGAACTGCTCATAGAAGGGCAGTGCCGTATCGTAGGGCGTCTGGTAGAATTTTTTAAGAAAAGACACGATATATCCTGACTGCTTAGACTGATCGGTCAAATGTGAGACATCTTCTCTTGCGCCGGCAAGGATATCATGCCATCTGAGCACATATTTTTCATATGACGCAAGATTATCTATACCCAGCCACTTTTTGATCTTGACCTTGGTCTTATTGGGGTAGGGACATTCATTTATCTGCAAAAAATAGGTAAAACTTTCGTTTTCGTATATGCGGCCGAGAGGATACAGCCTGCAGAAACCGGGGCGGAAGCCGTGAATGGTACAGCGTCCCTCGTTGCTTAAAAAGGTGCAGGCTCCCTTTGTTTTGCTCAGTCTAAGATGCGGGAGCAGCAGTCCGTCGGCGTGTCCGAGTTCTATTGAAGGCTCGGGTTCTTTTGACATGAGTGCATCAAATGAAGTATCAAGTCCCCTGCAAAGCTCATAGATATCATAAGGATCGAGGATGATGGTATCATCGACCTGGCGGCAGCATTCACTGCAGCCCGCGCACTCGGAACATCCTATCTTTACCATGTCACCCGATCTGTAACGTCGTCCGTCCGATATTTCGTTTATATCAACATTTCTTATCATGAAATCCATTATATAGCTTTTTTTATAAAGTGCAAAGAGGGCGCGGGAGAGTTAAGTTAAACCCTAACAATTGTTTACAAACCGCGGATTTGGCTATATAATGATGTTTGCTATTGTCGTGATTTATGAGGATCTGTAAATGGAAAAATTAAAGCCGATCATTTCAAGCCTGCTTGAGACGGATATGTATAAGTTTTCGATGGGGCAGGCCATCTATCATCAGTTCAGTGATTATAAGACAACATGGACCTTCAAGTGCAGGAATGAGGATGTGCATTTCACGTCCGGGATGGTCGAGGAGATACGTGACCAGATCAGGATGTACTGTAACCTGCGGTTTAATGAGGATGAGCTTGAGTATCTTAATAACATCAAGTGGCTCAGGGGTTCGTATGTTGATTTCCTGAGGCTGTGGAAGCCAAGATTTGACGATTTTATCATAGGAACGGATGCCGATTGCGGACTTACGATAGAGACAAAGGGCACATGGCTCAATACCTCTATGTATGAGATACCGACACTTGCCATCGTAAACGAAGTATATTTCCGCATGGCTTATGATTACGATAAGCTTCTGGAGAGTTTTAAGGAGAGGCTTAAGGCCAAGATCGAGGGGCTTGAGAGCGGCAAATATGAACTCAATGCTTTTTCCGAGTTCGGAATGAGGAGACGCTTATCGGCAGAAGCCCAGGACCTTGCGATAAAGGCGTTAAAAGAAGGCAGTTACGAGGGATCAAAGTTCGTAGGAACTTCCAACGTATATTTAGCAAAGAAACATGGGATCACCCCTGTCGGGACAATGGCACATGAATGGATCATGTGTGTCGGACAGGGAAACCACAAGCACAATCCGGCATATTCCAACTGGTACGCACTTGATGCATGGGTCAAGGAATACGGAGTGCTTAACGGTACCGCCCTTACCGATGCGATCACGACGGACTGCTTCCTTAAGGACTTCCAGCTCACTTATTCGACTCTGTTTTCGGGTGTCCGCCACGACAGCGGCGATCCGTATGAATGGGGCGATAAGATGATCCGCCATTACGAAGAGCTGGGTATAGATCCAAAGACCAAGACTCTGCTGTTTTCCGACAGCCTTGATTTTGAAAGGGCCACGAAGATAAACAGATATTTTAAGGATAAGGTAAAGACGGCGTTCGGTATAGGGACTTATATCGCAAATGATACCGAAGTGCCCTCGCTTAACATAGTAATGAAGACAACGGCCTGCAACGGCATGGATGTCGCGAAGATATCCGACGTGGAAGGCAAGGGAATGTGCAAGAATCCGGATTACATACACTATCTTAAGAGGTGTATCGACTGGAGGATGCAGCACTTAACGGGAGTCATACGATAGAACCGGATCTGCGGCGTATGAGAAACCACCGGGATCTTTAGGAACGGTTGAGAGATCAATAATCAGAAGTAAAGAAAGAAGGAAAAAACATGTATAACAAGGTATCTACAGACTTAAGCTTCGTTGAGAGAGAAAAAGAGATAGAGAAGTTCTGGTCTGATAATGACATTTTCAAAAAGAGCATGGAAAACAGGAAGGAAGGCGAGACCTATACCTTCTATGACGGACCGCCCACAGCAAACGGCAAGCCCCATATCGGCCACGTGCTTACCCGTGTCATTAAGGATATGATACCGAGATACCGTACCATGAAGGGTTATTATGTTCCGCGTAAGGCAGGCTGGGATACCCACGGTCTCCCGGTAGAGCTTGAGGTCGAGAAGAAGCTGGGCCTTGACGGCAAGGAGCAGATCGAGGAATACGGACTCGATCCGTTCATCAAGGAATGTAAGGAATCCGTATGGCAGTATAAGGGTATGTGGGAGGATTTCTCAGGTACTGTCGGCTTCTGGGCTGACATGGATGATCCCTACGTAACCTATCATGATGATTTTATCGAATCCGAATGGTGGGCTCTTAAGCAGATCTGGGATAAGGGACTTCTGTATAAGGGCTTTAAGATCGTGCCTTACTGCCCCCGCTGCGGGACACCTCTTTCTTCACATGAGGTAGCGCAGGGCTATAAGACATTAAAGGAAAGGACTGCGATAGTAAGGTTTAAGATCAAGGGAGAGGATAATGCGTATTTCCTTGCATGGACGACAACACCCTGGACACTTGCTTCAAATATCGCGCTGTGCGTAAATCCGGATGAGACCTATGTAAAGGTCAAGGCAGCGGACGGTATGGTATATATATTGGCTCAGGCCCTTGCGGACAGCGTACTTGGCGGCATAGAAAGAGAAGAAGGAGTTCCCGCTTATGAGGTGATCGAGACCTATAAGGGCAAGGACCTTGAGTATAAAGAATACGAGCCGCTGTATCAGTGTGCAGCCGATGAAGCTGAGAAACAGCATAAGAAGGCCTTCTTCATATATGTAGATGATTATGTAACGATGTCGGATGGTACCGGTATAGTTCATATAGCTCCTGCCTTCGGTGAGGACGATGCAAGGGTAGGACGCAAATACGATGCTCCGTTCGTACAGATGGTTGATGAACAGGGTATCATGAAGGATGTCACACCCTTTGCTGGAATGAGATGTAAGCCTACCAAGGCTGAACTCGAGGCAGGTGCCATAGATTGTGATAAGAACGTGCTCATAGAGCTTGACAAGAGAGGACAGCTTTTCAGCGCACCCAAGGTTGAGCATGATTACCCGCACTGCTGGCGCTGCGACACTCCTCTTCTGTATTATGCAAGGGAGTCATGGTTCATCAAGATGACAGCGGTAAGGGATGACCTTGTTGCGAACAACAAGACAGTTAACTGGATCCCGCCTTCGATAGGAGAGGGACGTTTCGGCAACTGGCTTGAAAATATCCAGGACTGGGGCGTATCGCGTAACCGCTACTGGGGAACACCGCTCAATATCTGGGAGTGTAAGGACTGCGGCAAGCAGATATGTATTGGATCGAGGGAGGAACTCAAGGAAGCAAGCGGCAGAGAAGATGCATTAAGCGTTGAACTCCACAGGCCGTATATAGATGAGATAACCTGCAAGTGTCCGGATTGCGGCAAGGAAATGAAGAGGGTGCCTGAGGTTATCGACTGCTGGTTTGACTCGGGTGCGATGCCTTTTGCTCAGCATCATTATCCGTTTGAAAATAAGGAACTGTTTGAAAGCCAGTTCCCGGCACAGTTCATCTCGGAAGCCGTTGATCAGACAAGAGGCTGGTTCTACTCACTTATGGCAGAATCCACACTGCTTTTCAACAAGTCTCCTTATGAGAACGTGATCGTATTAGGTCTCGTACTTGATGAGAACGGCGAGAAGATGAGTAAGTCAAAGGGTAATGCGGTGGATCCGTTTGATGCGCTTAAGACCATGGGCGCAGACGCTATCCGCTGGTACTTCTATATAAATTCGGCACCGTGGCTTCCGAACCGTTTCCATGACAAGGCGGTAATGGAAGGACAGCGCAAGTTCATGGGCACACTGTGGAACACTTATGCGTTCTTCGTTCTGTATGCGAACATAGACGATTTTGATGCAAGTAAATATACTCTTGAATACGACAAGCTTCCGGTAATGGATAAGTGGATATTAAGCAAGCTTAACACCGTTGTCGGGGAAGTTGACGATAACCTGTTTAACTACAGGATACCGGAGGCGGCAAGGGCATTGTCCGAGTTCGTGGATGATCTCAGTAACTGGTACGTAAGACGCTGCCGTGAGAGATTCTGGGCAAAGGGCATGGAGCAGGATAAGATAAATGCTTACATGACGCTGTATACCTCTCTTGTTACGATAAGCAAGGCAGCCGCTCCGATGATACCTTTCATGACAGAGCAGATATATCAGAATCTTGTAAGGAGTGTTGACAAGTCAGCACCCGAGAGCATACATCTGTGCGATTTTCCTAAGGTAAATGAGGCATTTATCGATCATGAACTTGAGGAGAACATGGATGCGGTACTTAAGACGGTAGTAATGGGACGTGCCTGCAGGAATGCCTGCAACATAAAGAACCGCCAGCCGATCGGCAAGATGCTCATCAAGGCGCCGTTTACGTTATCGGAATTCTATAAGGAGATAATAGAAGACGAACTTAATGTAAAATCAGTCGAGTTTAAGGATGATGTAAGTGATTTTACTTCCTATTCGTTCAAGCCGCAGCTTAAGACGGTAGGTCCCAAGTACGGCAAGCTCATCGGAGGCATAAAGCAGACACTGGCCGAAATAGACGGAAATGAAGCTATGGGTAAGCTGAATTCCGAGGGTGCCCTTAAGTTTGACATTGGCGGCACGGAGGTTGTATTATCTAAGGAAGACCTGCTTATCGAGCCTGTTCAGAAGGACGGATACGTATCCGAGAATGATAATCAGGTGACCGTAGTCCTTGATACAAACCTTACACCCGAGCTTATCGAGGAGGGCTTTGTACGCGAACTTATCAGCAAGATACAGACCATGCGTAAGGAAGCCGGCTTCGAGGTTATGGACAAGATCTATGTTTATGAGAAGGACAATGATAAGCTCAAGGGAATAATGGAAGCAAACAAGGCTGATATAATCAGGGATGTAATGGCCGATGATATCAAATATGATACTATCGAAGGCTATGAGAAGTCCTGGGATATAAACGGCGAGAAGGTTGTTTTAGGTGTGAAGAAGATATAACACGGAGAGGTTATATTTTAAGGAAATAAAAGAAAAAGTAGGAGGATAAGGGTTTGGTTAAGAAGCAAGTGCAGCAGTTTGACAAGGAAGCATTTAAGAAGGTCGTAAGTGACAATGTCAAGACATTGTACAGGAAGACTCTTAAGGAAGCAACGGAGCAGCAGATCTTCCAGGCTGTATGCTATGCGGTAAAGGATACTATAATTGATAACTGGATGGATACGCAGAAGGCATACGAGAAAAAGGATCCCAAGACAGTCTATTATCTGTCGATGGAATTCCTTATGGGAAGGGCTCTCGGAAACAGCCTTATCAACTTAAGGGAATACAAGGAGGTTGCGGAAGCCCTTGATGAACTGGGCATTGATATTAACCTTGTAGAGGATCAGGAGAGGGATGCGGCTCTCGGTAACGGAGGTCTCGGACGTCTCGCAGCCTGCTTCCTCGATTCACTCGCTACTTTGGGATACAGTGCATACGGCTGCGGCATCAGATACCGCTACGGTATGTTCAAGCAGGAGATAAGGGACGGTTATCAGGTAGAGGTACCGGATAACTGGCTTAAGGACGGCAATCCGTTTGAACTTCGCCGTCCCGAGTACGCTAAGATAGTAAAGTTCGGCGGTTATGTCAAGGTTGATGTGGATGAGTTCGGCGAGAGCCATTTTTCACAGGAAGGATACCAGTCGGTACAGGCTATCCCCTACGATCTTCCCATAGTAGGTTACGGCAACAGGATAGTAAATACGTTAAGGATCTGGGATGCACAGCCGGTTGAGTGCTTCCAGCTTGATTCCTTTGATAAGGGCGATTACAAGATGGCTGTTGAGCAGGAAAATCTTGCAAGGAACATCTGCGAGGTCCTCTATCCCAACGATAACCATTATGCAGGTAAGGAATTAAGGCTTAAGCAGCAGTACTTCTTCATTTCAGCCAGCATCCAGGAAGCTGTTGAGAAGTACATGCGTACACATGATGATGTAAGGAAGCTCCATGAGAAGGTGGTCTTCCAGCTTAACGATACACATCCTACGGTAACGGTAGCCGAGCTTATGCGTATCTTAATGGATGAATACAATCTCGGCTGGGATGAGGCATGGGCAGTAACAACCAAGACCTGTGCTTACACGAACCATACGATAATGTCTGAGGCTCTTGAGAAATGGCCTATCGAACTGTTCTCAAGGCTTCTTCCGAGGATATATCAGATAGTTGAGGAGATAAACAGAAGGTTCATCGAGCAGATAAGGGCAAAGTATCCGGGTAACGAGGATAAGGTCCGCAAGATGGCGATAATCTACGACGGACAGGTTAAGATGGCTCATCTGGCTATATGCGCCGGCTTCTCGGTAAACGGTGTTGCAAGGCTCCATACGGAGATCCTTAAGAACCAGGAGCTTAAGGACTTCTACGAGATGATGCCCGAGAAGTTCAACAACAAGACAAACGGTATCACCCAGAGACGTTTCCTTTTACACGGCAATCCGCTGCTTGCAGACTGGGTTACCTCAAGGGTAGGAGATGACTGGATCACGAACCTTCCCAAGATAAACAAACTTAAGGTATTTGCGGATGATCCCAAGGCTCAGCAGGAGTTCATGAACATCAAGTACCAGAACAAGGTGCGTCTTGCAAAATACATCCTTGAGAATAACGGTATTGAGGTCGATCCGAGGTCTATATTCGATGTGCAGGTAAAGAGGCTGCATGAATATAAGAGACAGCTTCTTAACATCCTTCATATAATGTATCTGTATAACGAACTTAAGGAGCATCCGGAAATGGATTTCTATCCGAGGACATTCATCTTCGGTGCGAAGGCGGCAGCAGGCTATCGTACGGCCAAGCTTACGATCAAGCTCATAAATACGGTTGCTGATGTTGTAAATAACGATCCTTCGATAAACGGCAAGATCAAGGTCGTATTCATAGAGGACTACCGTGTATCCAATGCAGAGTGGATCTTCGCGGCAGCAGACGTATCGGAGCAGATATCAACGGCAAGTAAGGAAGCTTCCGGAACAGGTAACATGAAGTTCATGCTTAACGGTGCCATAACTCTCGGAACCATGGACGGAGCAAATGTTGAGATAGTTGAAGAAGTGGGCAAGGAGAACGCATTTATCTTCGGCCTGTCATCGGAAGAGGTTATAAATTACGAGAACAGGGGCGGATACAATCCTCAGGAGATATTCAATAACGATCCGGACATCCGCAAGGTTCTCATGCAGCTCATAAACGGGTATTACTGCAAGAACGATCCGGAGATGTTCAGGGATCTGTACAACTCACTGCTCAACACTCAGGTTTCTTCAAGAGCAGATACATACTTCATCTTAAAGGATTTCAAGTCCTATGCGGAGGCTCAGAAGAAGGTGGAGGAAGCCTACAAGGATGAGAAGAGATGGGCCAAGATGGCGATACTTAATACCGCCTGCTCGGGTAAGTTTACATCAGACCGTACCATCCAGGAGTATGTTGATGAGATATGGCATCTTGATAAGGTGAC
>ONRZ01000085.1 GCA_900320345.1 uncultured Lachnospiraceae bacterium
GCTTTCATCGTTTTCATCGTTGAGCAGACCTATAAGTCTCTCCTGTTCCTTTGCTCTTTTATCAAATTCCTCCTCCGGGAAGATATTGGGATTATAATACAGGATCGTTATATCAAAATATCTGCTCAGATACGTAAGGACGTAAGAACTGCACGGAGCGCAGCAGCTGTGCAAAAGCAAAGAAGGCCTGTTATCCAGACCTTCCAGCACTTTATCAAGTTCTTTCTGATAATTTCTTCTGTTCATTATCTGACCAGATCAACATAAGCCTGTTTGCTGTTAAGACCTATGAGTTTATTCTTTACCTCACCGCCCGAAAAAGCGATCACGGTGGGTATGCTCATAACGCTGTACCTCTCCGCAAGTTCCTGTTCATCATCAACATTGACCTTGCCAACCTTGAATTCGCCTTCATGCTCGGCTGCTATCTCACTTATTATAGGGCCTGCCATCTTACACGGTCCGCACCACGGAGCCCAGAAATCGACCAAGACAGGCACTTCCGACTTAAGTACTTCCGCATCAAAATTATCCTTAGTTAAAACCAATTCTGCCATTATCTATCCTCCTGCAAACAAAAACGAACGCTACACTATCATTATATTGTATTGTCGTTTTTTCATCAAGGGATATTTACTATGATCCCGCCGCCTGCCACGCAGTCATCCTCATCATAAAAGACGGCGGACTGGCCCGGAGCCGCAGCCCTTACAGGCTTATCGAATTCTATCATTACTTCATCCTGCCCTGTCTTTGTAAGTGTTGCCGTCTCTCCATTATGATGATAACGTATCTTTACACGGGCCCTGAAACTCCCGCCCTGCGGGGGCTCCGGAATGCTCATATAATTTATATCCCTGCAATATATACACGAACTGTATAATGCCTCTTCCTTTGCGATCACGACTTCATTGTTCTTAACATTGATACTTTTCACATAAGCAGGATATCCAAGGGCGAGATTCAGTCCCTTGCGCTGTCCCACCGTATAATTGATGATACCCTTATGTCTGCCGAGCACTTTGCCGGATTCATCCACAAAATCTCCTTCACCCGGTACATCGGAATGAGCATTTCGAATTATGAACCCCGCATGATCGTCATCGGGGATAAAACATATCTCCTGCGAATCCTTCTTATGAGCAACAGGTATCCCCGCCCTTACCGCTATCGACCTTACCTCGTCCTTTGTCAATCCTCCGAGCGGGAGCATGGTATGAGCCAGTTGTTCCTGTGTGAGCATGTAGAGCATATAGGTCTGATCTTTGGCCTGCGCCGCCGATTTTTTGACCGAGTATCTTCCGTTATCAAGTCTGACTATATTGGCATAGTGTCCCGTAGCGATCTTATCCGCATCAAAAACCGGGAGCCTGCTCATCATCCCGTCCCATTTAACGTATCTGTTACAGACAACACAGGGATTTGGCGTTACGCCCTCTATGTATTTGCAGACAAAAGGCTCCGTTACATATTTTTCAAAATCCGCCGTACAGTTAAATGTATGATATGGTATGTCTATCGCATTTGCAGCCCGTCTCGCATCATCTATCTCGCAGCACCTGCTCTCTTCCGTACCCCCGCTCTCCCATGTACGCAAAGTAACCCCTATCACCTCATGGCCGGATTCCTTAAGAAGATATGCCGCCACAGCACTGTCAACGCCGCCGGACATACCGACGATCACCTTTGATCTTTTTTTCATAGTTCCCGTTTCCATTATCCCGTTTCCTTCTGTTCTCTTATCTCTCCGGCCCGTTCTATGATCTGTTTTCATATCCGGCACAGTATCTGCGTGCTTATGGATCCAGATAAGAAAACAGTTCGGATCTGTCATAAATATGGTCGAAACCGTCCAGTTTACCGCAGGGAATATGCGGTTCATACGCCAAATGGTGATAATAGAGGCACTGAAGAGGTTTCATCCCGATATCCCTTGCCGCAAACAGTTCCTTCGATCCGCCGTCTCCCACATACAGACATTTATCCGCGGATACATCAAGTTTTTGCAGACACATCCTGAATATCCGCTCATCCGGCTTGCACATCCCTGCCTCATAAGAAAGAACCGCCGCATCAAAAAACGGGAACATAACACTCTTCTTTATCATATCCCGTTCATCCGAATAGCAGTTACTGATAAGACCTATCTTATATCCTTCTTCTTTCAACCTTTTAAGCATCGATACGGATCCCGAAAGATCCGCTGAAAACGTATCCTCAAGATTCCTCTGACGGCCTCTGAGTATCACATCCTTTACCTCTCCAGAAAACGCTCCCAGTTCGTTCAGCACTATCGATACTGCTTCCCCGACTGTGTATTTACCGGTAGATCTCCCTTCTTCCGTTTTATGCCAGGCCTCCTTAAATTCCTTTTCCGGGATCCCTGCATCCTTGGCCATATCTTCGCTGAAATACGAGCTTCCCTCAAAAAGACTTGCCAGAGTCTCAAACATGTCAAAGATCACTGCCTGCATATATCTCTCCGTTCTTTTTATCCGTGATATCAACAAACATCCCCACGTAGGAAAGCGGAACTCCGTTATCGCGCCTTAGAAGCCTTCCGATCGCATGGAACCATCTGTATTCCCCGCTTTTAACCTTAAGGCGGTATTCCACATCATAGTTTTTCTGTCCGGAATAATCGGCGATAGTATCGTTATACTCTTTTAAGACCGCATCCCTGTCATCCGGATGCAGAAGGTCCGCCCATGATACAAATTCATCCGGAAAATCATTTTCATCCTTATAGCCTATCATCTTTCTGAATTCGGGGCTCCACTTTACAGAGATCATCTTACCGCTTTCATCAAATTCCATCCCCCACATACCAGATCCAAGAGCCTCATGCATGACCCTGATGGTAGCTTCCCTGTGGGCTGCTATCCGGCGTTCGTTTGTATCCTTAAGTTTTGCCTTGTTTGAATACATTTCCTTATCGGCAAGCCTCATGGCCTCATTAATATCATGTTCATTTACATTGACCATTTCATATCCGAAAGCACATACATATTGGGTGCCGGACAGATTTGCCCTCATGTCTTCTATGTCCTTTTTTACCTCGTCCTCCGTTTTATCCATATAAAAGATCGCATACTCATCTCCACCTATGCGGTATACCCTTTTATTCTTCATTGAACCCTTCGTCAGACACTCAGCCACTGTCTTAAGCGCAGCATCACCCGCATCATGTCCCTTGGTATCATTGATCTTTTTAAGGTCATTCATGTCTGCGGACACTACCGCGGTTATCTGATCCTTAAGTTTCTGTGAATCCGCATAATAGCACTGCCGGTTCAAAAGATGCGTGAGCGTATCTTCCTTGGCTGTCAATATGGACAGCGACAGATAGTAAATAAGCAGAAGCGAAGCAAAAAGCGTACTGTAATCCACATCGATATCCAAAATCATATGAAATATCACACCCATGGATGCGGCAATGATACTTATAAGTATACCCTTTCTTTCCGCTGTACCGTTGCGTGCATAACGCATTGTAAATGCCCCTATAAAGAGGACAACATAGACCATAAAGAGAAAATAGGGATAATAGCGAAGCGGGCTGTCCGCTGCTTTATACAGATTATTATCGTCAAACCAATAGATAAGATGCGTCCACTGAGATGTGTACAAAAGCGGAGCACTTATTATAACCGGAAGATAATACAGTATCCTTCGCTTCTCCATGAATTCCGCCATATCCATGATGCCCAGCATTATGACAGGATGGAGCAGGTAGATAGTGGGCGTAAGAATGATCCTTGCAGTGGTAAGATATCCTATCTCTCTGGTCCATCGTTCAACTGCCCAGAACAGCGCCTCAAGGAATATGAGGATTATCACTACACGGGTTATATTTATAGTCCTCTTTTTCAGGTGGACATTGGATTCAAGCATTACCCATAATCCCAGTAACTCCACCACCATGATATAATTGTTAAGTGCCAGCGGCGCAATGCTCATTCCTGTCTCCCTCTTATTTGATCTGTCCGGCCTGCATCCTTATCTGCCCATGCTTTTAAGGATCTCTTCCCGCCATACCGATACAAGCTTCTCAATATCCCACGCGGCATTTGCCGGGCTTGTGGACGGCAGGCATACGGCCTTTATGCCTGTCTTACTTTCGGTATACTTCCTGTAGTATTTCTCTGCGGTTTTTCCGTTTACAAAAACACCGTTGATCCTAGCTGTTCCGAGTATCTTCGTAAGATCGTTCGGTGTGACGTTTTCTATACTCGAATCCGATGAACCCTTTATGTCGCAGGCTCCTATCACGTCCCACAACGCGATCCGGTGCCCTGACAGGAAGGACTTTTTTTCTGCGATGGTATCAGGTACCTTATCATCAAAAACCCGTGCCATAACTTTCCAGAAACGGTTCTGCGGATGGCCGTAGAAAAACTGCTGTTCCCTGGATCTTACCGACGGGAAACTGCCCAGTATGAGTATTCTCGATCCTTTATCAAAAAACGGCGGTATCGGATGTATTATATGTTCTTTCATGATACGATTATACCACACCACCTTAGGAGACCGGCAGATTTTTTGCCGTAAGGTTCTTAAAGCCGTCCCGTACCGATAACCTCACTTTTGGTACTCACGGTTTCTTTGCGAGATATAAAACATATGTGTCGTTGAACACGATCCTGTCTCCGGCCTCAAGCACCGCTTTTCGCAGGCCTTCAAAAAATTCCGTGCGCAGCGGCTCAGGGATCACGATATGATCACTGTGCGTCCCGCAAAATGCAACATATTCATCTGCAGTGAAAACCCGCTGCCCCTTAAACTCATGACGCTCCACCTCTGTATAGCCGTACTCTGCAGCGGCAGTGTAACGGAATCGTCCGTGCATATACGGAATGTCGGGTTTGTAATAACGATCGTACAGCGCCTGGATCTTTTCGTACAAAGCCTCATTATCCGATCTGTATTCGGCGTTGGTCAGCATCATTGCAAGTGTCCCGCCAGGTTTCTGAAGTTCAAATGTTTTGGCAAAAGCCACTTCCTCCGGGATCCACTGGATCGTAGCAGCCGAATAGATCATGTCAAATTTCATCTCGTCAAAATCATATGTTATAAAATCATCATTTACAATATTGAAATTCGATAGTTTTCCGTACTTCTCTATCATCTTACGGTACAGATGCACGCCAAGTTCTATGGCGTGATATTCGCAGCCGGTCCGCAGTATGGGCTCCGTCGCCTGTCCCGTACCCGGCCCGATCTCCAAAACACGTTTGCCGGGTCCGATCACCGCTTCTTTTATCAGATACGCAAACAACTCTTCACTGTAATGCGGGCGAAATTTATCGAACTGATCCGGGATAGTGTCAAACACTCTCCGAAACTCTTCCTGTTCAAGTTCTTTAATGTCCTCCTCGTTGAGCGCCTTAAGTTCCCTGTCCTTCACCCGGTATATCGTTCCCACCGCGTCGATCCTTCCCTCTTTTATGAAGAACGCACTCATATCCTCCATGGCATACACCGTTCGGTCCTCTGACATCCTGAGCGTCTGTTCGTAACGCCAAAAATCTTCCGGGTCATGATGGCAGCTCACGGTAATGTTCGTTAGACCCAGCCCGCGCAGAGGCTCCATGGACTCGAAGAAATCCACCGTATTCAGTGCCATGTTCATCGCACCCGCACTCACGCCGAAGATCGCGGCATTACAATCGATCAGGGCATCATAGCAGCCCTTCTCACGGATCAGATCAAGCTGTTCCTTGCATACACCTCCGCCCATAAGGAAGATGCAGTCCGCATTTTCCACCAGTTCCTTTGCCGTTTCCGGATCCGTGCGCTTATCGATCACGCAGTGTTTCGCAAATGATAATCCCTGCTCCGCGAACATCTTATGCATGCCGTCACAGTCATCGTCGTTTTGCTCATGATCAAGCGGGCATGCCGTGATAAACACGATGCTATCTCTCTTCGTCAATTCGGCACGAAGCCTATCTGTTATCTCCTCCGAGAAATGATGCTCCGGAAATCCGCTGAATAAAGCCAATAATCCTTTTCTCATCCGGGTGACTCTCCTCTTTCCAAAAAATCATACCATGTCCAACACTTCAACTTTTGTCAGGTTCTTATGATCACCGGCAAAACTTTTGTTCTATATTCACTGTAAAAGCCTCTTAGTCAGGATATGGACGTCCTGAGAAGAGGCTGACCAAACATTATCCGTTCACTCCTTTTAAATACTCCTCTTTGGAGATCATGGGAGTCTCAAGTATTGTTTTGGTTTTGGGCGACAGTTTTAAGCAATCCGCATACTCTTCACCCGCTGCTTCAAAACTCTTAAGAAGCGGATCTGCAGCCACAGCTGCCTCAGGGATATTAAGAAGAGGCGCTTCGGGCACGCATACTATTTCGGGATCGCCAAAACAGGTTTTACACATTAATTTCATCGCATCAAAGTTTCCGTCCCAATCCGGAAAACCACAGCCGCATATGACAAGTGTATGTATTCTCGAAAAATCAACCAGGGCCTCATGATGGACCGTTCCGTCGCTTTCCTCTACCATTCTCATCTTAACAAGCGGTATCGTACGGTCAAGTACTGCTTTCAGATGCGACGGCATGGAATAACAATATAAGGGAAAACTCCATATGATCACGTCCGCCTTGGTATAAAGGTCAAGTATTTCATTCTGGTCATCCTGAATTATGCAGTGACCGTCCATCTTGGCCCAGCATCCAAAACAGCCTCTGCATGGAGCTATATCTTTCTCGATCACATTTATAACGGGACTTCCGTTTAAAACAAGTATTCTCATTTTCATTACTCCTTTAATATGTATTGCTCATGATGACAGGTAAAAACGCTTTTACGGCTTCTGTTGCAGACATTTTATTTCCTCCGTGATCGGTTAGGAACATCATTTTTGTTTACTATTATATCCTCCCAAAGCAGTTATTAACATTATAACTGTTCATAACAGTCATACCATATCACAGTGTGTAAAGCCGATCCTTAACTACACTGATTCAGACTGGTTTTGCACTGATTTTCCCATTGCCTTTTCACTAAGATACGAAACGATCGGTTCTATATATTTAATATCGGAAATATCATAAGATGAAGACATCATCCTGATCGCGATCTTTTCCTCTTCTGTTACATCTTTCTTCTTTTTAAGGGCCGACACGAACATCTTCATTGCAATCTTTGATGGTCCGTTCATTTTTTCATAGTTAAAGCCACCCTGGCAGTAGAAAACCTTTATATATTTCTTCTGTTCTTCAGTAAGGACGTTCTCACGAAAAGAATCTAAATCCGGATTGTCATTTGGGCTGCCGCCTACACAGAAGACAGCAAGTCGTTTATTCTTCCAGCCGGAAGCTTTTTCAAGAAACCATTTTACCTTTACAATATTCGCTGCCATAACCCATCCGCCGTAGCAGATTGCATCATAATCTTCAAAATACCCGGCCGTTTTCTTCTTAGCATCCTTAAGCTCCAGCAGATCTCCGCCCATCCTGTCCGCGAGCCACTCTGCATATTTTTTTGTAAATCCTGTTTGCGATGTGTAAATTATTAATGTTTTCATAGTTTGCTCAGGTTCCTTTCCATTTTCATGATTGTTTGTACGGTGTTCATCAGGCTCTTTTCATCTATACCTTCAAAGATGCGTCCGATGATATATTGACTTTGCTGTCCGTTATTATCATTCTTTTCCAAAAAAGTTCTTGCCTCATCCGTTACAATGATGCGCTGCTTTCTTTTGTCCTTCGCATCGGCGATCGTTGAAACAAAGCCCTTTTTTTCAAGCCTCAATAAAATCTGTTTCACGTTCTGATGGGAACTCCCCATTACATCCGACAATTCGTTTATGGTCGGCGCCTCCCTGCAGAGATTGATACAGATGATAGCAAAGAACTGTTTCCAGGTGATCTCCTTGAAAAAGGCATCCGCTGCAGCCTGATATCTGTTATCGAATGCGCTCAAAAGTCCGAGCAGGAAAGCCTGTGGGGGCATGTCTCCAAACTCAACCTTGTCCATATTCATCTCTTCATCGTAATTCATCCAAACCCTCCTTCC
>ONRZ01000003.1 GCA_900320345.1 uncultured Lachnospiraceae bacterium
GAAATACTTGAAATTCCAAGTCCCAGCAGCGAGAACAGTCCGCTCACGATCCCTTCTCCCAAGAGTTCCGTCACAAGCGTTCCCGCAAGACATCCTGCGAGTGCCGGGATGAGCATGGGATACAGTTCCTGTAAGCGTATCGAAGTAAAGTCTATTCCCATCATTATCTTCTCGGCAAGTGCCGGCGCGTTCCTTGTATGCCTTAATTCCATAAAGAGGAGCACCATAAGGACCGTGATCACGATACCTATCACAAAGATCATGCAAACCGACTTTCCGAGCCTTCCGGTGACACCGCCCAGAGTCTGATCGAGAAAACTGTCCATACTCTCAATACTGTAACCTGCACCCAGCTTATCCCTAAGCCTTCCGGCCAGGGCTTCGCTGATGGTTCCTTTAGTTATGTCAACCTGATATATGTACTTTTCAGCTTCAATCTCTGTAAAGTCACACATGGCCTTGGCTGTCCTGCCCCCGCTTGTTACATCCTGATAAATCCCGCACAGCCGCATATCATATTCGCCGGTACCTGTATTGACTCTTACCGGGTCTCCGACCTGTTTTCCAAGCTCATCGGCCATAAGAGCCGACAGAGATATATCCTTATCTGTCAGGGGATATGATCCACTCAGGTACACGATCCCCCTTCCGGCTGCAGGACCCGAATCAATATGTACCCCCACAGCTTCGCCATCACTGTTAAGTGCCTGCAGGCGGACTCTTCTTAACTTGTCAGCTTTCATAATATGTCCGTTTTTTATCTCACTATCCAGCTCTTTGTAAAGGCGGGCATTCCTCTCTTCCAGGCCCTCTCCCTGGTCTGCTTCAATGAGGAGGCTGCAGACAGGACTTCCCATATAAGTGACAAAGTCCTTATTCTTCATGGTCTGCAATGACCGGAAGGGTATCATTATAAGTACGGTAGTGATTAGCATGAGTGAAAATATGATCCCGTATCCATACCTTGCTTCATGTATTCCGATAAGAAGGTTTGAAGGAAGGCCCGATGCTTTTGCGAGGCTGCCTTGTACCCTCTTCTCCTTTCCAAAACCCCTGCCTGTAACCAGAAGATCAACTATCGTCCTGTGCTTGATCTCTGACAGAACCCTCCTTGCACTTGTAAGTATGATAATATAAGTAAGCACGATGGAAACGATTGACAGAAGATATCCGGTCGTAGTTATCGGCTGCTTTCCGAAGTACCTGTTTATATGTCCCGTAAGGACCGGCGCTGTAAGCAGGGATACTATGAATCCTGTCACACAGGCTGCAGTCATCAGTATCCTTATCTTCGTAAGATACAGGTTCCGTATCCCCTTCTCGGGGATCCCTATCGACTTCATGGTGCCTATCTCGGTGATGTCGTCCTCAAGCTCGGCCATGATCACGTATTTAAGGCACATAAGGGCGATCGTTATAAGCAGGGCACCTGCCAGAACGAATACCATGGCAGTAAGTATGTCGGTAAGTGCACTCAACAGAAACATTATGGTATAGGTGATCGCCTGTCCGTTCCGGGGAAGAGCCGGACTGTACTGTTCATACGCTGTCTGATAGGATGCGGCGAGCGAGCTGTCCGTAAAATATGCTTCGATAAGATACTCCGTCTCACCTACCCTGCCAAGCATCCGGGTAAAGTCATCATCGCTTATCAGAAACCTTGTTGATGAGCACATCGTTGAATTCATCATCGCATCATGCACTGTCGCTGATACCCTGAACTTATAAGTATCTCCGTCTGAATCTATCGTTATCACATCACCGTCCGATATATCGTACATATCAAGAATGATGACCGGAACCCCGATCTCTCCCTGTGAAACGTCTGCATGGCAGCGTTCATCGTCAAGAAGGACATCATATCCGTCGTTCTGCCTTACAAGACTTATATCAAGCCTGCAGTCAGCCAGGGTGTAAGTACCCGCCTTGCCCGAAACACTAATATCCTCACCGTGCACATCTATCATGGGTACTATCTGAGAATGAGTAAGCCCTTGAAAGCCTTTATTAAACTCTTCTATATCATCTGTATCCGGCTTCCCCATATGCATCTGCAGAAAGTGGGGCGGCCGGGCTGCTTCATACATGGAACTTATAGAGGTAAACAGCTGAGTGAGCATGAGGACGACCAGGGATGATATAAGAACGGACATAAACATGAAAGCATACAGGATCGTATTCTTCCATCCCTTCTTCGCAAAGTCGTTTTTAAGCATCTTCATATGCATGTTCATACAACTAACCTCTCTGTTATCCGGCAAAGCATACTCATTTAAACAGCTGCCTTACAAAGTCAAAAGAACCCTTCCCGGCACCGAGCATCCTCTCGATAATGGCGATAAAACCGTCTATCCTCTCCTGCTGCATATCGGCTTCTAAAAAATCAGCGCCGTCGAAAGCGACAAGGACATAGACCATTATCATTTCAACAGTCTGCTCGGGATATTTACAGTCAAAGAGCCCCTCATCCACTCCTTCACGCACGAGGTCCGCAAGGATAGGCCCCGCTTCCCGGATCACCATGGCGCGTGATTTTTCATGCATGAGCACGTTCCTTGGCTGGTGCATGATCTCGATAAGGTCTTCGCCGCCTATACTGTTGGCATTAAGGGACAGCATCACCTTAAGGAGCCTCTCGTATACCGGTGCATCCGTGGCCGCACAGTCCCTTGCCGTGGCTATGAGGCGCCTGCCCATTCGCTCGATCATAGCATCAAGTATCTCCTCCTTTGATGCGAAGTGATAATACAGGGTTCCCTTAGCGATGCCCACCTTCTTCATGATGTCTGTCGTGGTCGTCTCTTCGTAGCCCTTGGTCGAAAAAAGCTCCGCCGCGGCATCCATTATTTCCTCTCTTCTTTCTTCAGCACTCTTCGATTCTGCCATAATTCTCTCCTTTTGAAACAGGGTAATATACAACTCCGGTGGTTTCCAACTTCCTTATATCCTTATTAAAATAAATAAATACAGAAATAACCGCCATTATAAGCCCCGATGCCATTATCGTGATCCCGGCTCCCCGGCCCACACCCTGTCCGGTCCATCCGGCCACAGCATCAGCCAGCACACCGAAGAGCCCATATGCGACAACGTATCCAAGCTGGGATATGAAGCCGATCACTCCCCATGCCCTGCCCTGAAGTTCGTCAGGTATATTGGTACGGGTCAGATAGTCAAGACAGGAATTCGCATAGGGAAGCATGAAGAAAAATGCAAATCCCGCAGCAGTTATCATCGGAATGTATTCACGCATCCCGAAGAAGATCATTGCTAACCCGCAGCCGCATAATGATGCGGACAGAAGCCTGACATATCCGTCCTTTATCCCGCGGATCCCGAGCAATACGCCGGATACAAGCATTCCCGATGCACACACGGTTTCCGTGATCCCGAGTGTCTTGCTGTCTGAAAAGTCAAGGATCATGGGTTCGGATAATATCTGTATCGCACCCATAAAGAGCGTTACGCCTGACGTCATCAGCACAAGGAGCAGTATTCCCCTGTTACCGGTAACGGTGGTCCAGCCTTCCTTAAGGTCGGTCATGAAGGATGCTGTATGCTCTTCCTTCTTAGTCTCAAGATGACTCCTTACTATAAGGGTAGCGATCACTGTCAGGAAGAAGGTGCATATATCGATCACAAGGAGCAGGCTAATATCGGAGACAGCCAGTAAGAGTCCCGCAATAAGGGGAGAGATGAGATATCTTGCACTCCCCGCAAGTCCCACTATCCCGCTGGCCTTGGTGTATTCTTCCTTATCAAGAATATCCGTGATCGTGGCCCTGTATGCAGGCTCAAGCAAGGCTGAGAATATTGAGCTTACGGTCACTCCGATACATATCTGAGTAAGGGACGCTCCACCCCTTAGCATGCAGATGAGGATATAGATGATGCCTATTGCCGAGCAGCCGTCCCCGATGATCATTAGAAGCCGTCTGTCCATCCTGTCGGCAAGCACTCCTGCCGGAACGCTCAGTAAAAGAGTAGGCAGAAATGCAAGCAGGGCAACAAGAGCCGTAGCCGATGCAGACCCTGTCATCCTGAATACATATACACTGAGTCCGAAGCTTGTAAGTCCCCCACCTATTGATGATATAAGCTCACCACTCCACAAAAGCATAAACTTTCCGAAATTGCTCTTCTTGGCTTTATTATCCGTTACATTGTTTTCCATTATTGTTCCTCTTCCTCTCTTCGGCCCTTTTCATTGGGCATACCATATCTGACTGATCATATATGTTTTATCTTCTCGACCGACCGTCGGTCGGTTTATGGTTAAAGAATACTCCCCTTCATTAAAAATGTCAACCAATAATTATCCTTTGGCAAACAGATACGTCACACGAACGAATCCTATTCAAAAATTGCATATTCCGCTATAGGAGTATATAACATAATTATCTCCCATTGATCACTGACACAATTTGGCAACTACCTCTGATATGATCTTTCCGTCTGCCTTTCCTTTAAGTTCCGGCATAACAGTCTTCATGATCACTCCCTTATTCTTCGAAGAAATAACTTCGGCAAACTTTTCCTTAAGAAGGTTTTCTACTTCATCCGCACTAAGCATCTTTGGCGCATACTCCTCAAAAACTGCCAGACGGGCCTTGTACTCTTCCAAAAGCTCCGTACGCTCGGCCGGGCAGGTTTCTATCTGCTCTTTTACGCTCTTTACTTCCTTAAGGATAGCCTGATCCACCATTTCCTCAGGTACATTATCACGGCATCCATTGTCTATACCAAGCTTCTTTGCTGCCGAGTACAGTACGGATATGGACTCCTTCCTTGCTTTGTCATGGGCCTTCATGGCTTCCATCATGTCTTTTTGTAGTTTTGCTAACTGCATCCTCGTTTCCTCCTTTAATTCTTTACATTATCATTAAAATCATATCTCATACTCGTTATAATCTGCCTCTTTGTAATGCCCAGGCTTACCGACAGCAGCCCTTCCAACATTTCCTGTAAAAACGGCTGTCGTTTCTATCCAATCATCTCTTTATCTGCAAGGATATGTCCCAGTCTCGTATACGCCCATGAATTCGAGCCGTAAAAGATAACGATCTGATTGCCGGAATACTGATCGAGATTATCCGCTAATTGTCCCTTCCCTCATCTGAGCAAACGTCTCATAACCCCATCTAAAAAAGATAGCATATCATTATCGTCACATCAATTGTTTTAAGGGTTCAAGTATCTGAAACCGAAGAATCACATTGTTGTTCTCCAACGAATGCACATATCTGATATTTTCTGTCAGACTCCCGATCATTTTCAGCCCGATATGTATATTGCCATCATCACGGAAATCGTCTATCTGGTGCTCAATATACCGTTCGACATCAAACATAGGGCAGTTATCATGCAGGCTCATGACCAGTTCATTCTCTGATATGACAAGCCGAAAGACTATACATGGGTTCCTTTTACACTTAGGGAAACCGAAATGGATTATATTTAATGCCAGTTCTTCAAAACAGAGCGCCGCATTCATTCCGGTTTTTCTGTCGATCTTGTGTCCTCTGCAAAAGAGATGTATCTGCTCAGAGACAAGAGAAACATCTTCGGTGTCTCTTATCTCAAGGGAGATGACATCGCCTGGGTGAAAGTAAAATGTATGTGGCAAAGCCAAATAGTCATTGGGGCTTGGGAAGATCTTTTTTGTCAACACTACATAATACAGCCATACTGTCAGCATGAGCAGCAGTATGCGCAGTACATCTGATGCCAGCACACCAAATGAGCCAAACAGTTCACCGAGTGCAAATGCGCAGACTATAGTATAGGCTATCGATGAGAGAAAGGTCATGATCTGCATATTTCGTATCTTTACTATTGAATTGAGATAGGATATTCTTGACCGGATAAGTCCATTGAATGGTGCAAAAATGCCGGTCATTGCAGATGCGAACACGACCATTTCAAACAATTCTCCCCTGTCAGATAAATACAGCATTGCGATAGGTCTTGAGAGAAAAACCAACCCCAGACCGGTTAGTCCGAGAAATAACGCACAGTATTTATGCACACTTCTGCCCATTGCCAGCATGGCCTCGCTGTTCATTTCGCCATAGTATACGCCTGCCTGTATAGCCGTGGCGTTTGCAAGCCCTGATGCAAAGATCTCGGTAAAGTTAACGAGATCCTTCTGAATGGAAAAAGCGGACATTGCAATGGTCCCGCCAAACAGAAGAATGATCCTGTTCACGATGACAGGCGATATAAAATTGCTGAATGACCGTAAAGCTTTTTCCGTACCAAGGGAGAGCACACTAAATATTTCTTTCGGGTTTGTACTGAATTTCGTAAAAGAAAGCATCCTGTTCTTGTCCCTGAAATGAAACAGCAAGTAGACAAGCTGCAGATAATACGCAGCAGAAGTGGCAACGCCGATACCAAAAACGCCGAGATGGAGCTTCACAGCCACATAGTCAAGGACTACATCGCCCACAAAGTATACAAGAGCCGATTTTCTTACCCTTTCCTTCGCGCTGTCGAGCTGGCATGCTACAGAAAGCATCATGGCAATTATCGTTGGAGGAATCCCGATCGCCAGGCCTCGAAGATAATCCGCCACATCTTTGATCAAGGCCGCGCCTTTTCCGGAAGCGCCCATAAGAACAGCCATTGGTTTTGCTCCGAGAAAGACTGCAATTCCGAATATCAGAGAAACAACGATGGAAACATAAAAAACCGCACTGAATATTCTGTTGGAGTTTTTTATATCCCCTTTGCCCAGTTCATGGGTGCACCTGCTCTGCATTCCCACAGCAAGCAGACCGCTTACGATACCTATAAATGAATATATCGATTTCGCAATTCCCACCGATGCTATTGAATCAGTATCGAAAAAATTGCTGACAAACAGTCCATCTATAATACCGGAGCCGCGATTTGTAAACTCTATAAATGTGAAGGTCAAAAACAGTGACAGAAAACTCTGATCCACCATTGACCTGCGATTCGTTTTCAATGTCTTTTTCAATTTGCAAACCCACTATACCTAAAAGCTAAATTTTCCGAAGTATTGACATATCAAATACTATGTTCTTAATCACTTGTAAGTTCCTTCCCTATTTTGACACTGCCAAAAACCCTCATTCATATAAATGCTTAAGTATGGCATCTGCTGTAGGCGGACACCCCATCACACAGGATCTTGCATCCTTGCAGCACCTGCCAATACCGATTCCATCCGGGGATTTTCCCTGATATCCCTGACCGATGAATATCTTATCTTTGATATGTATTCTTTCTTTATCCGCCCGGTACAATGCCCTTACCAAAGATGCAAAACAAGCAGAACATGCAGCATCAGCATTGACATTTTTAGTGAGTTTCCTTACCAGGCCGGATGCGTGTGAATAATCATGAGATGCTTCCGGTTCATTAAGTTTATATATATCATCGGGATTTACATCTGAAGATCCTGCGCCCCAGGCTTCAGCGAGCCTTATGTATGGAACATCATCTGTTTTAAGTCCCATTAGCTGACATCCGTAAGCATCCATTTGTACCGGATCCGTTCCAAGCATCATTCTGTTTGTCTGAACCGGATTGCCGCCTTCTTCGAAATACAGATCACCGCATATACTGTCAACTATAACAAGATCCGGTTTCAATACTGAAGCAAGTGCAGCTATCGGCTTGGTAAGACCGTCCATGTGGAACCGCCGCTTCTCATGATCCGGCAGACACCCTTTCAGATTCTTAAGAGCGCAAGTCATAAGTGTCTGACAATGTCCTTTGAGTACAGGCAGATCAATGAGGAAATCAGCGTCTATTGCCCTGCAGGCTATTTCCATTGGACGAAAGGGTGTATCCACCTGTCTGGATTTATCTTTTTTCAGATCATAAAAAGGGATTCCGTATCTGTCGCTTATCTTATCATAACCGCAGATTCTTACTGACCTTTCAGTTCTTTCACCTACCCACGAACTCTCTATGATAGAAATATCATTAAAACCGTTATCCTTAAGGTATTCTATGCAGCCTGAAAGAACCCCGGGATGCGTGGTTGCTCCATTTTCTGCCACATCCGCATGAACAAGATTTGGCTTTAATGCAATCTTAGCTCCGGCCGGGATGATATTTGCAATTTCTGCTGCGGTCATTAATTTTCTTGTCATTTCATGAGCGTCAGCTCCGTAGATTTCATATATCTTTGACATATTGCCCCCAGTTCTTATATTTTGCACTTAATATACAGATATTTTAACATGTGTTGGCATACAAAAACAGACCGTTCCTTCACGAAATACGGCCTGCTTTACACTTATTAAATTTTCTGGTTATTATTCTACGGCCATATGCCGGATGGAGAATTCGTGGAAGATTGACTAAAACACATTGATGACTTTGGCATGTTTTCGCTGATGACCTTGTATCAGTCAAGCCGGGCATTCCTTAGTGTACAGTATATATTCTCACCCTCTTTATATGTATCAAACACACCTGTCACGGATACCTGTAGTCGTCTGTCGGTTCAAACTCTATACCTTGCGCACAGCATGCGGTAGCATCCTGTATGATGCAGGCATGATAGTATTTGTCGGTGCTCTCATCGTGGTATCCGGCATACATTCCCTTCATTTTTACGGTTTTACCTATATAATTCTCAGGATAATACATCATGTTGTAGACCTCGGAGTATACCATAGTGCTTGATAGCACAGTCAGATCCACATCTACCCCGTCCGTACCGTCCTGCATGCCGGTATTTTCATTCTCCGTACCGTCCTGCTCGTCAGCAGCTTCATTACCTGTATCGGCCTGCTCATCATTGATCTTATCTACCGCAATTACTGCATTAACCGATTCATTTGTATTACTCTGTGCTGCCATACCCTGCTCAAGTACACTTTGCACATTTGTCTGCGTATTCATGTCTCTTGCATTTGTATTACCGTTCTTTCCACAGCTCGTTATCATAACGATGGCAATTGCGGTGAGTAAGATGCTTATCATCTTCTTCATTTTCATCTGTGCATACCTCCCAAAACAGTCCCGATAAAATAACAGATAACAAACACAGCCGCGTCCGCGCCGACTATAGTCGAACCTACCGGTGTTCCGGCAAGGATCGATATCACTATCCCGCTAAATGCACAAATTACTGACAGAACGGCGGAGCATATCGTTACAGCCTTAAAACTGTCAAATAATCTCATGGCAGACAGTGCCGGAAAAATAACAAGTGCCGATATGAGCAATGATCCCACAAGGTTCATCGCCAGCACGATTATGACCGCGACGATCACTGCTATCATGAGTTTGTAGAATTCCACATTTGTTCCCGTTGCCCTTGAAAAACCTTCATCAAAAGTCACGGCAAATATCTTATTGTAGAAAAGAACAAATATGAGCACGACAGCTATGGACAGGATCGTACACAACCATACCTGCGAAGGTGTAAGTGTAAGGATCGAGGTAGAGCCAAACAGCGTCGAGCACACATCCCCCGAAAGATTTGACGAGGATGAAAAGACATTCATAATGAGGTATCCGAAAGCCAGGGTGCTCACCGAGATCATTGCGATAGCCGCATCACCCTTGATCTTCGCATTTTCCCCGGAACGCAGGAGTAATATGGCGCATATGACCGTTACAGGGAGCACCAGCGTCATTTCATTTGTAAATTGCATGACCGTAGCAACCGCCATTGCTCCGAAAGCCACATGCGATAGTCCGTCACCGATAAAGGAAAACCTCTTAAGAACCAGTGTGACACCAAGCAGCGATGAACATAATGCAATAAGGATCCCTACTATCATCGCATATCTGACAAATGGATATTGAATATACATGAATAATTTGTCAACCATAGGCTTACATTATCCTCCTGCTTAAACGGATGCAGACCAAAATGGTCCGCATCCGCAGACATCATCATATTTATTTAAGAGCTTCCTTAAGAACCGAGAGATTATTTTCCATAACCGACAGATAACTCACACCGTTTCCAACATCCTTTGATGTAGTGGACTGCATGGAATCCAAAGTCAGTATCTGCTGATCTTTGCTTTTTGTGTTCTGAATGATCGTCTCCGCGATCCTTTTATCCTTACCTTCTATCGTCATAACCGCATGCAATGACAGCTCATCCACTTTTTCCGCCAGAAACGTGATCGTTTCAAAGCTTGCCTCCGTTTCGGCAGAACAGCCCACAAATGCCGCATAATACGTTAAACCGTAATCATCGGTAAGATACCTGAAGGGAAACCTGTCCCCGAAAAGCAGGGTTTTAACCGAAGCGGCAGATACGGCATCCGCATACTCTTTATCAAGTGCATTAAGCTTAGCTATGTAATCATCGGTATTTTTCTTATAGATGTCCGCATTTTTTTCATCTATACGCTGAAGTTCCTTTGATATATACCCGGTAAGTGTGGCTGCATTACGCAGAGACAGCCATACATGCTCATCATATTCAGCTTCGCCTTCTTCATGATCGTGCTCATGTTCTTCTGCATCCCCGTCTTCATGCTCATGCTCTTCTCCGTCATCATGGCCATGCTCATGTTCTTCTTCCTGCATGCCTTCAACCACTTCCTCTTCCTTGACAGAGTCACCCAGAACATCAAGAAGGTTTATAACGGCCATATCCTTATTGACAGCCTCCTTGAGTGCATCCTCTACCCACTCATCGGACTCGCCGCCCACGTAAATGAACATGTCGCATTTTGAAATCTTTAAGATATCATCGGCTGTCGGCTGGTAACTGTGAAGATCAACACCGTTATCAAGCAGCATGGAAACTTCGGCATCTGCCGGATTATTTCCAAGTATATTCATGACCCAGTCATATTCGGGGAAAATTGTCGTAACTATCTGTAATCTGTTTTCTCCTTCCGCATCACCTTTCGCAGTACCCGAAGCACCTGATGCGCACGCAGTAAGAAAACCTGCCGTAATAATGGCAGAAATAATGATAATAAGATATTTTTTCATGATAAACCTCCGTTAAACTGTTTTTCGCACAACAAATATGGGCATACTATACCCTGGGGCACAGTTTACCCTTAACGAAGGAATGTTCAATTATTAAGGCGTACTTTGTCTGAGACAAGCGTATTCTCTGTAAAAGAATGTGCATATAATGATATGGAAACAAATAACAAAAACAAGGGTATGCACAAAGCTGCGTTGTCCGATATGCCGTTGTCATAGCCCCGGAGCATGCTCTCGCATTGCTGAATACAGATACAGACAGGACAGTCGTGATCCCGGCAGTCATGATGCACATGGTAATGATCCGCATTGGATGCGATATAGAACGCAGAAAGCAACACGGCAAAAAACATAATTGCCGACAATATGCCCGCCGTGCTCCTACTCTTTACGTTATTACAGGATCTGCCCACTTCCGTTTCCCCGTTTCTTATCTTGCGTTGTCGTAAATCCATTCCGTATTATAGAAAAAGATCAACATGTGAAAAGATTATAATAATGTTAACTTTTTAAGTCAAGTATCCTGTTTCCTGCCTGTCACCTGATTCATCTCCTAACAGACTGTTACTGTTTTCATTCTTTACGGCCGGTAAGGTAATATACCGCAAGTGCTGTCCTGTGGGATAGATTTTCCTTAGCCAGAATACTTGTAATATAGTTTTTTACCGTACCCTCGGAAATATAAAGTTTTGCTGCGATCTTTTTATTTGAAAGGCCCTCGGCCACTGCCTTTACGATGTCCAGCTCCCGTTCGGAATATCCGGAAGGATCAAAGCCGCCTGAATGTGAAGCTTTGTCTTCCGTATTACCGGCTCTTCCGGCCAAGGTCTGTAAGATACTCTCCTCCATAACGCCGGTCCCGTTATATACGGATTTTATCATCTGTTTTAAATGCTCCGGCGTGTGGTTTTTGATAAGATAACCCCTTGCGCCGTTTTTAAGGGCCTGCTGAACCAGTTCGTCATCATCAAAGGTAGTGAGTATCAATACCTTTCCCAGATCATGTTCAACAATATGCTTAGTAGCCTCTATACCATCCATTTCAGGCATCTGTATATCCATCAGGATCACGTCCGGCCTGTTTTTTTCTGCCAGCTTTATCAGCTCACTCCCGTTGGATGCAGTTCCCAGCACCTCAAAATCATCATCAACATCCAGGATGATCTTCATGCCATCCCGTACGAAATCACTGTCATCAGCTATCATCACCTTGATCTTTTCCATTGGCTCATCCTTTCCTTCCTGCCTCACGCATCTATGGCAGATATGTCAGACAGGCAATAAAACGCTCATGCGCTTTTCAGAGGCAGTAGCATATTTACACTGAATCCGGCCTCCGTCTCAAAATTTATGCTTCCGCCGGCGTTACGTATCCTCTGCCTCATGCCGGATATACCCATTCCGTCTTTTACCGTTTCGCATCCCACTCCGTCATCCGACACACTGCACCTTACCATCTCATTCATCACCATAATACTTATATCTATATGTCTGCATCTGGAATACTTCATGGAATTAGTCACAGCCTCAAAAGTATTATCCAGTATGATCTCCCACAGCATGTCGGACATTGCAGACAGATTTCCTTCCGTATTAAGCTCCGCCTCTACACCTTTTTTATTACAGTCCGCGCAGAGTTCATACAATTGCATAAGCGCCATCTTTTTCTTTTCCGGCCGCTGTCTGCGCAGGATCGCACGGATCTCATCCATCCCTCCGCGCAGCTGGTCGATAACGGACTGTATCATCCCTCCGGCCTTTACGGGATCCTTATCCAACAATACCTTGGCCGCTTCAAGCTGATAAACGGAACCGTTGATACTGTGCCCCAGCTTATCATGCAGTGTCTGTGAAAGCGCCGCTCTTTCCGAAAGGACCTGATTCTCAGCCTCAAGCATGTTTTTCTTAAGCTCTGCCTGCACCTCGTATTCACGGTTCTCATATTCCCGTTTCAAGCCCTGTTGCAAAACGGTATCCTCATACATCTGCTTTTCGTAGCCTGCCACCACATATTCATGCTGTACATAAAAAACTATCAGCATGGTAACTATCATGAATTCGGTAATATTCCCCAGAGGGCTGTCTGCGAACACTGCCAGATACATAATAAAATACAGAGGTATCCTGCCTTTAAAAAAAGTGATGATCTCAAATCCGAGGAAACATGCCAATGGCAAAAAGCTGCTTCCTCCGGTATATATCAGCAGTATATTGATAACCAGTGACACTGCAAGACAAAACAGTTTAAGCTTAGCTTCTGTGAGTTCCTTTATAGTCATCACGGATATATATAACGCCAGAAGCAGGAGTATCCTTAAGGGTACTCCTGCACTCTCTACATTTCCCGATAATCCGTACATGCCATAGATCAGCATGAGGATCATACGTACCAGTATGTAATAATTTTCCTTTAAGAATTTCCCCATTCGCTTATCCTTTTAAGCTTGATCCCCAGGCTTCCTGTACTGATCACTACGCATAGGTATGCTGCTGTTATACATAATATCATACCGAAAACCGAATTGTCGCCTGTAATTATCTTTTCCGAAGCATTTAAAAACCATTTCTGCGGCATCAATGAAGCCAGCATATTGATGAGATCCGATACATCATCCAGCGGAAAATACAGTCCGCTTAAGAGCGCCGACAAACACCACACGGAAAAGGCCGCGACATTTGCCCCCATAACATCCCCGATGAGTATTCCCAAAAGCATGCTCACTGAACTGAATATCAATCCCAGCAGGAAGATCATCAGGAGATATTCAGCCCTGCTCATACCAAGGTCGTCGATGCTGATGATCAGACAGCAGATCCCCATCACGCCGGTAGACATAAGCGATATGACGGCTGCCGTGACCAGCTTCGAAACGAAATACTGCACCGGGCCCGCCTTAGTCAGGCTGATCCTCGTATATACGCCGTTTTTCTGTTCATTGATCGTTGCATGTGCCACAAAGACCCCGCAGAATACAAATCCCAGTGTCATGAATGCAAACGCATATCCGATCTGCGTCTTATTGTTTACCTGTTCAGCCGTTAGTGTGCTACCTGCTTTTCCCGACACAGTGATCACTTTTTTATTCTCATATACGCTGCCCAATGCCTCCGTAAATCTTTCGCCGTCGTATGCCGCACCGTTTACAAAAAAGGCGATATCCTCCTTAAGCAGATCGGTCCGCTCATCATCCGATAAGGCATAAAGCCTTATATTATCTGCCATTTCCTCTGCTGTTTCTGCTGCGCCAAAGCCGGGATATATATACATCGCAGCGCCCATCCTGTCCTCAAAACCGTCACGCTTCATATGACTCTCTGTAAAGCTTTCTGTAAACACGTCTCCCTGTCCGGACAGATCACACCTGCATATCATATACATTCCCGATCGTGCCAGCATCGTAAGCATCTCTTCCGAAAGACTGCTGCCCGAAGCATCATAGACCTTTACCAGATACTCACCGTTTCCGCCGTTATATGCAACCTTCTCATCCGCTCCGGATAACTCTATCACTCTTCCGTCTTCTTTCTGTATATATGCTGCGGAGCTGTCAAACCGGGATTTAAGTATCAATGTTGACAATACAGGTGTCAGTATCAGAAAGAACCAGAATGCCTTGGTCCGAAGCAGCAGTTTCATACTCATCTTTATCATTGTTTTCATTCACCATTCCTCCCTCTTATGTAACCGGCTGCAACTGCCACAGAGGCGCTTACAAGCATTATCGTGATGCAATATGTAAAGGCACTTAACGTATAGTCGCTATGCCCCATGCAGGAAAGTTCCGTAAGAGCCCTGTTGATATGGTAGATCGGTGAGATCTCCTTAAGTACCTGCGGCTGGGTCGAGAGCATATATGTCTCAAAACTGCCTCCGGTAAATCCGGCTACCCATACAACTGCAAACACAGCGATTATCGTGACCACCACATTCTCCGTGATGTTATAGAACATAAGTCCGAATGCTGTGGCTGCCGCCGCCGACATCACCACTATCAGTGCCGAGATAAGCGGGCTTCCCCAGTGTACTCCAAAGAGCAGTATGGTTATCCCTGCCGTTAAGAGTGACGATATCGATACTACCAGAAGCATAGGTATAAACTTACCAAGGAAAAGCTGTAATTCGGAAAGCCCCGATACCTTGAGTTTCTTGCCGATATGATATTTCTTCTCGGCAGTGAAGATACCCGCGCCGCATACAACAGCGCACCAGCCGAAATATACCACTTCCACGATCCCGTAGTAATCCGAAGCCTCTATCGGTTTCATGTATTGCGGATGCTCTACTCCGATATTAACTTCAGGCGGCACATCACTCCTGTATGCATCAAGCATAAACTGCGCGATCCGTTTATCAACACTGTCTATAAGATAATCCAGTGCTTTCGCCTCATATTTACGCTCCCCGTTCTGATATACTGTGTATTTTCCGTCCTTTTCAAATACCACGAATCCGGCCAGATCTTCTTCCATGATCTTTTTTTCGACGTCACACTCCGGATATTCGATCAAGATGATATCATTCTCATTTGCTGCAGTCTTAACCTGCTCTGTCAAAAGCTTAGTCTTAACATCCGTATCATCTGTGTTGATAATGTAACCTGCTTTAATACTGCCATTTGTTTCATATTTCTGCAGCAGATCGTTGAATGCGCTTGAAAGCAATGCCACCAGTATCACGGGAGTCACGATATACAGCAGGATATTCGTAGCGCTGCGCATCATCAGTTTGAAATTATTTTTTATAAGATATCTGATCATGTTAATAGTCCCTCAATTTCTTTCCGGTCAGTGTAAGGAATACTTCTTCAAGTGTGATCGATGAAGTATCGTCCACGACCATTTTTTTCAATTCTTCACTTGTTCCCGTTGCGATCACTTTCCCGTTATCCATTATGGCTATCCTGGTACATATCGCCTCCACTTCTTCCATATAGTGGCTGGTATAGATGACCGTTGCACCGTTTTTGTTTGATTCCCTGATCTTTTCAAGGATGAAGTTCCTTGATTGGGGGTCGATACCGACTGTAGGCTCATCAAAGATCAGAAGATCCGGATGATGACCTATGGCACAGGCTATGTTGAGCCTCCTCTTCATGCCGCCGGAAAATGTTTTCGCATAATCATTTTTCTTTTCCAGTAGCCCCACATATTCAAGAGACTCATCAATCCTTTTCTTAAGCTCCGCGCCTCTGATCCCGTAAAGTGATGTGAACAGCTCCACGTTTTCCCAAGCCTTGAGATTCCCGTGGATCGCAAGTTCCTGAGGGATGTATCCCAGTTCAACGGTCAGTTCCTTGCGGTACTTGTCAAAATCCTTCCCGCAAAACTCCACGCTTCCCAGTGTTGGCTTTACGATCCCGCAGATCATGTTCATGGTGGTACTCTTACCTGCCCCGTTGGGGCCTAATAGGCCGAACACCTCTCCTTCTTCGATCGAGATATTTAAGTTGTCCACCACAACCCTGTTCTCGTACTTCTTTGTAAGATCCTTCGTTTTTAAAACTGTTCCCATCCTTTTCTCTCCTTAACAAATTATATTTCTTCCAATATGATCGACCATCATTCCTTCCGGTCCCTGAAATGAAGGAAGGATAAAACTCCTATCGGTAAAAAAAACATGCACCATAGCTCCAAAGCTATTACACCGCCGCTCGAGTGTGTCCCGGTGCTATTGATGAACATTCCGGTCATAGGCATGATCATACAGCCCGGAAAGAACAGCCCGTGCAACAGCAGAAGTATCTTCAGCGCCTTATCTTTCCTGTTTTGCACATTTACCGTTAATCCCGCAAAGAAGGTCGAAAGCGCCATGATCCCGTATCCCAGCACATCCAGATTGAACATAAGTCCCATATATCTGTAATCGAGGATCCGGGCGGCATCCATGCCCAGGTTTTCATTCGTGACCGTTGTACATTGCGTAAAATAAACGATCATGATAAGCGTTGCGTATACTCCCGATAGCACAAGCGCTGTTCTTCCGGCTGCCTTTTTCTTCTCTGAACATTCTGCGTCAAACGCAGCGATCATGCACATAAAGCTGATAGATAAGAAAATGCACACAAAATAGCTTCCAAATAAAAAGTCCGTAAGCATGAATGCGGCAAATCCAAGTACCGTTATGGCATTTACTGCAGAGCCTATCATACCTATTTTTCTGTTCATTGCTCCATTCTCCTCCGAAAAATTTTCATCGTCTGTCTTCTGATATACCCATTATATTTATCAGACATCCTCTCTTGTAGTGAAAAAAGAACTGTTTTTGATATGACTTTAGTCATGTTCTCCGCGGCTTTGGATCATACGGTATTTAATCTTAAAGCCTGTTCCCCGGTGTATGACAGTACTGTGACGTATAGACAAATATAATCAGATCATCAAAAGGAATCTGGAGATAGGAGATAAGTATTATGAATGAAAAGAGATTAAATGAAGTTGAACGGCATCCTTAGTGGGTTATAATTAATTTATATCAGCATCAGAGGGATCAATCAATTCCTGCAAAAACCCTCATTGCAGACTTTACGTTTTCCTTCATGGCTTTACGGGCTGCCATAAAGATCGATGAGAAAAATACCGGCTCACCCTCCTTAAGACTGTTCAGATAGTCAACCACAGCCGCTCCGCCTGATTTATCCATGTATGTGAAATAATTGATCTTTCTGACACCTGACTCAACTGCCTTATGATAATCTTCCGTGCTTACACCGGAACCGCCATGCATAACAACCGGGATGTTACCGGTCTTCATTCTTACATTTCTTACAACATCAAAATCAAGCCTGGGCTCGGTAAGGTAAATACCGTGGGTGGTTCCGAATGAACAGGCCAGGGCATCAATCTTCGTCTCAGCAACAAACTTTGCGGCAAGGTCCGGGTCCGTATAAATCTTTGTATCATCATCCACGCCGGCGCCATCATTTCCCATACCGGATTCCCGCTTTCCCATGGAACCAAGTTCAGCCTCCACTGATGCCCCATATTTACCTGCCATCTTAACAGCCTTTTTGGTATTCTCAAGGTTCTCCTCATAAGCAAGTACCGAGCCGTCATACATTATTCCCGTAAAACCGATCTTAAGAGCCGTCTGTAGATAGTCAAGAGTCTCACCATGATCAAGATGTACACATACAGGAACGGTTGCCTTCTTTGCCATCTCCACCATGATCGGCCCTATTGTCGTAAGCGGGATCCAGGGCTCATGACACTGGGCAAACTGCATGATGATCGGCAGTTTAAGTTCCTCTGCCGCTTCAAGCTCAGCCTCGACGGCCTCAAGGCAAGATGCATTGAAAGACCCTACAGCAATGTTTTTCTCCTCAGCAATATCCATTATTTCCTTTAATGTAACCAGCATTTTTTGTACCTCCTATATACACCGGAAAACGAATTAAATACAGGTCATTAAAAACAGTTTAAAACATTTTTCTGTTCTTCACAACAGTCCACACGCAAAAACAGGCCGTTCCAATAAGGAAATTCATCATTTGAACGAATCCGGCCAAAGTACAGCGGTTATATTCAGTCTTTCTGTCCATGGTATGGGACATTTACCACGAGATTTTCAAATATAATACGAACATACATTCTTATATTTTGTATTCGGCTGTATCTTCCGCTCAACATCTAGCGGTTGATGTTTCCGTACAAATGTTCTATTATAATATTACAAACATCTGTTCGTTTTTATGAAGGGAGGCTGCCATGGAAAACAATAAGATAATCGCAGTTGATTTTGACGGAACTCTTAGTTTTGGAACATGGCCGGATGTCGGAGAACCCAACGTCCCGCTTATAGAACAGCTTAAAGATCTTAAGAATAAAGGCAACAAGCTAATACTCTGGACCTGCCGTGCCGGTGAGGCTCTTGATCTTGCTATAGCCTGGTGCAGGGACCAGCAGCTTGAATTTGATGCAATAAATGATAACCTGCCGGAAATAGTTGAACTGTATGGCAATAATTCAAGGAAGATCACATGTGACTATTATATCGATGACAGGGCATGTCTTCCCAATACTCTTTTAATAGGTGCATAAAATGGAAACCGAAGCAAATTATCCGATACAATTGATAGCCGTGACATCAACGCTTGGCGATATAACCCCTATCCGCTTCCGTTATGAGAATGGCGAACACGAGCTCGTTACGGTAAATGTAGATGAGATACATGCCAAAAAGGAAATGACCATAGGAAAGGGCGGATCCATCATCTATACCTGTGCTTCATTGATCGACGAGACGAAGATGCTCTATCAGTTAAGATATGAGATCGGCACACATAAGTGGATATTCATGAAGAAGCTGAGCTGAGGAGAGATCTATACCTCAGTATGCGTTAACATATTCATCCGTCATATGCCAAAGGTTCTTTGTGTCATAATTCCCCGGCAGGTGTACCCAGTTACCGTCGTCTGTTTCGATATACCATGCTCCTTCGCTCATATCATATTCCATCCAACCGTAATCACCGTAGTCGGAAGATATCCCTTCATACCAGTACTGCCACTGATATGGTGATACGGTATCATTATAATAAAACCAGCATTTTGTCTGACTGTCATACCAGTCTTCACCATCCAGATAACAGGTTCTGCCTATCTCCTCCACATAAACGGAGTTCTTTACGGATTCCGCTTTTCTGGTTTCGGCCGGACTGCTGCCTGAATTAAAACTCAAAAACAATACGGCAGCAATAACAAAAAACGGCAATAAAATACATAATAAAAATGTTGCTATAGCGATCTTACCGATAAATGGTGTTTGGGATAAAACGCTCTTAAAACCTGTGTTGTTTCTGACACCGCTGCCATACGCTGTTTTTTCTTTATCCGTTATATCGATCTGAAATTGGGCTCCGCATTTATCGCAGACGGGTATTGCCCCTTCTTTCCACTGATACACCATGCGATTTTCGCAAAATTCGCACTTCAGCACCGTAGTACCGCCGACCATGACCATATTGTTATAATGCTGACCGTTCTCGTCATAGTAACCTTCCTCAAATGAACGACCGTCTGACGCTGTCCAGCCCTGCGGATAATAATCATAATCATGCGACGAACAAATGAAATGACGTACTGCCCCATGCGCCGCACTGTTCCATCCATATGGCTGCGAAGTACGCTTGCGGAGCACCGGTGAGCTGCTCCGATAACTGCTTCGCGAAGAAAAAACAGAAGAGCCATGATGGCCTGATGAATGGCTTGAATGACTTCTGCTGCTCGAATGATGCGAAGAACTGTGTGAACTGTGATGACTGCTGCTGTGGTGTGAACTGCTGTGTCTGCTTGGCGGCATTTTTTCTCCTTTTACTGACTCCGACTTATTATCAAAACATCGATGCTCTATCACTTATCCGGTATATACAAGACCTTCAAACATATCTTCAACATTTACTCAACTATTCCCTTCTGTATGAATCCCTGCTCCTTTTCATTTCATACATCTTTGAATCCGAAAGGCTGATAAGCTTATCAAGTTCCCCTTCCACTCCTGTCAGTTCTGCGACAATAGGACCGTAACTCATGTCGATCCCGTAGGGAAGATCGCTGTCCTTATTATGACGTTTTATCAGCTTTTCGATCTTCTTTTCATAATCCTTAACATGATCTCCGGATCCTGTCCGCTCTCCCATTATAAGGAATTCGTCGCCGCCTGTCCTGAATGCCATATCCCCTTCCGTCAGTGATTCCCTTATTATCCCGGCAAGTTCGGCTATCGCCTTGTCGCCATGCTCATGACCGAAGGTATCATTGATATACTTAAGTCCGTTCATATCAGCCACGCACAGGAACAGGGATTTATGACTTTTAAATACATCCAGGTACATCTTCTCGGAATAATGCAGCATTCCCTTTCTGTTGTAAAACCCGGTAATGGGATCGGTGAGCAGTTCCTTTCTTAACATCTTCTTCTCTTTTTTCAGCCTGTCATAATGCTCGGTCGCATCTATAAGGACATACAGCTTACCAAAGCTCTCCCCATTATAGAGGAGATCATTTTCCTCAGGAGTGAATATCCTGTCATTTATACTTATCGTCTTTCCGTGAAGTATGGCACCTTGCACCGAATCTATAACCGCAGCCGGATCCTCTTCTATCTGAGGGAACAATTCTCCGGCCGGTTCATTATAATACTGGATATCTCCCTCATTGTCTATAGCGATCACACCCTCCGACAGCCTGTCTACCATAAAATCACGGGCGATATCTCTCGTTCCCAGAAGGTTATACCTGAATATGGATATGAACATAAAGACCATACCAAGAATGGAGCCTATCATTGTGAAATCGTATACATTTGTTATATTGAAAATGTTAATGACAAAGAAGAGAATTTCGATAACAAATGCTATCATTACCATCAGAATGCGTTTTCTGGCAACCTTCTTGCGTTCTCTCGCATAAGAAATGATAAGTACTGACATACCCAGCACGATAAGAATTCCCTGCATCATGAAAAAGATATTATGGACTATGCCGTCCTTATGTATTAATACCGGGAACTGCCCGTCCATGGTAAAATCAATATCCGAATAGTACAGATCATGATGCTGAAGGGTAAGTACGGCAGCGTATATCCCGGCGTGGATGAGAACCAGACCGTTGATAATGATCTTCGGTATCTTAATATTGCTCAGCTCAAAGACAAACAGGAACAGGGAAAAACAGATCCATATCCGTCCCGCATATGACAGCTGCAGTGCGGTAATATAGGCATCCAGGCTTTTGGCCTTAAGCTCCAGAAGATATCCGAGATTATTTATAAGGGTCGCAACGCAGGAAAAAAACAGATAAGCGCGCAGAGAATCCTTCCAGCTTTTCAGAACAAGCCAGCTCTCAATGAACAATCCCACTATTCCGATGTATTGAATTAAAATAAGTAAATCGTACATGCGTTTACCTGCCCATAAAACCGGACAAACACCCGGGATGCCATTAAAAATGCAAAATAAAGTATGAGTGCGCTTTAGTGTAGTATGTCACACATGCCACACTTTTTCAAACATAAACTGAACTTGCGATATTACTTTCGGTCTTATATACTGTTCTTATATATCGATGATTTCATCATACAGGAGATCCCATATGAAATACGATGATATTATAAATACCAGGTTTTCCGAACCTGCCGCTATACTCTCATATAAGAACGGAAAGTTGGGATTACTTGAGATCAATGAGAAATTCATTCCCGAGTTATGGATGAATGTTTCAGAAGAAGAGTTCATCAAAAACGCTCTCGAAAAATGCTTTGATGAAGAGAACCTGCGAGTGTTCACAAATGCTATAGAGAAATGCATAAATTCCCAAAAGGAGCAGTCCGTTGAAACCTGGCGTAATATGTTTTCCGATTGCTGCGGTTACGATAAGATCTGTCTTAAAAGCCGATTGATACTGATAGAAAAGACTGATGAAGAAGCCATTGTTTATGAGGGTATCAGAAATATCTCAAATGAGAAAAGAATTCTGGATACCCTGGAAGATATAGAATACAGATATAAAACTGCAAGTGAACAGATAAATATTTATAACTGGGAATACACCATAGCGACAAAAGAAATGCGCCCCTGCTATCGATGTATGAGAGATCTTGGTCTTCCTGCGCTTGTGACCAATTATCCGGAACCGGCCATTGATGCAGGGATCTTCCCGCCTGATTATGCCGATATGTACCGTGATATGATGCGAAAGATCGATGCCGGAGCGCCGGAACTTGAGGCGGATATTCCCCTTACGGTAGGGCGTGTTCCTTTTCGCGTCAAATATACGACCGAATTTGATGATAACGGAAATCCCGTTAAGGCTTTCGGTTCGGCTACACTCATTTCCGAAACTGAACTCGGTCAGATAAAACTTGATAACCAGATCATATTGTCGCTTGCGGAGAAATACAAGTGTATTTATCTTGCCGATCTTATCAACAATACGGTAAAAACCATCAAGGCGGATGGCATATTCAGCACAGGAAAAGACATAAACTGTGCAGACCTCTTGGGAGCGATCGATTCTAAGCTTAAGAGCAATGCCGGGGAATATGAAGGTTTATCGATCGATACCGGCTCGGTCAGAAAACAGATGTTTGAAAACGGTGACCGGCGGGAGTTCGTCTATAAAGACGATACGGATGATCGTTGGATCAGGATCGATCTTCAGGTAATAGAACGCAGCAAAAATACGATCGACCGGTTACTCATCACAATTTCCGTTATTGATGATATGCAGGCTCAGAAAATGGATGCCGACCGGCTGATAGCATCGCAGAAAGAAGAACTTGAGGACCGGCAGACCATGCTTATGGCTGCAATTGACGAGGCAAATCGCGCCAATACGGCTAAGACCGAATTCTTCTCCAACATGTCGCACGATATACGTACTCCTATGAACGCGATCATGGGATTTTCCAGGCTCGCTATTGACGAGTTGGATAACAGGGAACATATGAAAGACTATCTTAACGGGATCGTATCCGCCAGTGATCACCTTATGAACCTGATCAATGATATTCTGGATATGAGCAGGATAGAAAGCGGTAAGATGGAACTTACGCTGTCTTCGGTAAAGCTTAAGGATCTGTTATCGGAATGTGCCGATATGATCCGGGTTAAGACGGAAGAAAACAGGCTGGATTTCAATGTGAATATCTCGGATATGGGAGACGATATTGTTGAATGTGACCGGCTTCGCTTCAATCAGGTGATACTTAATCTTCTTTCAAATGCATATAAGTTTACCCACGAAGGCGGGAGTATTTTCCTTGAAGGTAAGCTTCTTCGACGCGAAGAACTGCTTACTTATGAGATACGCGTAAAAGATACCGGGATAGGTATGTCAGAGCAATATCTTGAACATATATGGGAAGCTTATTCACGCGAACAAACCGAAACAGATGAAAAAACACCGGGGACCGGTCTGGGAATGGCTATAGTACGGAATATCGTAAATCTGATGCAGGGTACGATCGATGTCAGTTCAAGTCCAGGCCTCGGAACCGAATTTGTGATCATACTTCCGTTGAAGGCAGCGTCAGGTGATCCCGAAGAACTTCCACAGGAGAAGATCAGAAATGATGCGATGAACAGAGACTATAAGGGAACTACGGTTCTCGTGGTCGATGATTCCGCGACAAATCTTAAGATCGCGGAACTGATACTTTCAAAGCATAAGTTCACGATCATAAAAACAGACAGTGGTATAAATGCTATCCAAATAGTAAAAGACAGCAAACCCGGTGATATAGATCTGATACTTATGGATGTAATGATGCCTGTCATGGATGGTCTTGAAGCGACAAGAAGGATCAGAGCACTTGATGACCCTGCCCTTTCAAAAATACCGATCGTCGCAATGACGGCAAACGCTTTTGATACGGATGTTCAGGAAGCACTTGATGCGGGAATGAATGCACATATAGCCAAGCCATTCAAAGAGGAAGATCTTCTGTTTAAGATAAGTGTGAATCTATGACAAAGCTTCGATCTTGGACCTCAAAAGGTTCAATACGCGTTTTTTATCTTTACTCCATTCGGGTGCGATAAGAAGCTTTTTATCTCCGTCACCCGTCATCCTGTGAATGACCATATCCTCAGGAAGGATCATCAGTGCATCTCGGATAATGTCCGTATACTCCTCCATGCCAAGGCAGGAAAACTTCCCGTCAAGATATTCATCGGCAAGGTCCGTACCTCTCAATACATGTAAAAGCTGAAGCTTTATTCCCTGCACGCCGCTGTCTCCGACGTATTTTACCGTCTCAAGCATGTCTTCCCTGCTCTCTCCGGGAAGCCCCAAAATGACGTGGACTATCGTCTCTATACTCCGGTCCCTGAGTTTACGTACGGCTCTATCATAAACACTTAGCGGATAGCCGCGGCGTATGTACTCTGCGGTTTTTTTATGGATCGTCTGAAGACCCAGTTCTATCCATACCGGTTTTATCCTGTTTATCCCCGAAATAATGTCAAGAATATCATCCTCCAGACAGTCCGGTCTTGTGGCAATGGATATGATCTCAATGTCTTCATGCATTGCCGCTTCCATATACATTTTCTCAAGCTTTTCTGCAGGTCCGTAGGTATTGGTAAAGGCCTGGAAATAGGCTATATATCCGAAGCCCTCGTCCGGCATCTTCCCCTGAACCCTTTTCTTACCGCTCTCGATCTGATCATAGATCGACATTACTGGATCACCTGCAAAATCACCCGAGCCGGTTCCCGAACAGAATATGCAACCTCCGGTCCCGAGAGTACCATCCCTGTTTGGACATGTAAGTCCGGCATTTATCGATATCTTATATAGTTTCTTTCCATATCTGCTTTTCAGATACTCATTTACAGTCTGTTGTTTCACTTAATTATCCCAAGATGGTTATTTAGGTAAAGCAGCATTTGCCGGAACTGCAGGAGGAGGAGTGGGAGCGGCAGCCCTTAGGGCAAGGAAACCGGAGATATATGCTCTTATCGTATTTGCCCATATCTCATATGCCTTGTTCGTAAGATGCAGGCTTCCGTCCGATGAAAGTCCTGCCGAAAGATGACCTGTTTCATCCATCAGCGGTGTCGCGATATCCACATAATTCATATTGGGAAACTTATCACAGTAACTCTTCATATAGGAATTAAATTTCGTGACTTTCTCATTGTTGACATTGCTGCCCGGCCTTGTCGGCGTACAGCTTTCTATAAATATCGTGACGAGCGGGTTTTCCGCAAGTATACCGCTCAAATATTCCTGATATTTGGAAAATGCGTTTTCGGCACTCGAATTGCCGACAAGATCGTTCGTCCCCATGCATATGAACACGTATAGAGCACCGCTTTGTTTTATCGCGTCCTTTGCTCTCATGGGCGTTCCGGCATACTTCGGAATATACTTTGACATGGCGTTTTTATCGGCATAAAAAGAATAACTGACTCTTGTCAGCATTGTGGCGTTTCCGAGAGGGACTTTTCCTTTTGCATTGTTATACATCGTAAGACCTTCTCCGACCGAATTCCCGATAAAAGCAGACTGTGACAGGAACACATTGACCGGATCGGGAGCAACAATTGCAACAGGAACATTCTCAGGAATACCACCGGGTACAGTCGCAGGTACGACCCCCGGTACAACTCCCGGTACAGTTGCGGGTACGGTCCCCGGTATAGTCGCAGGTACGGTCCCCGGTACAGCTCCGGGAACGGCTTGTGTTTCTGCCGCAGAAGCCACATCCGTAAATTGTATGATCATAGCTGCAGCAAGCACAATCGCGGCTGCGATACGGTTCACTCCGTATTTTCTTCTTCCTCTTTCAGATCTCATTTAGATTCCTCAAACATTTTCTAATTAAATTTCCCAAGCCGGGATGATGTTACTAAATCATTATCTTTAGAAAGACACATTCTGTCAAGAACAGGGGGAACTGTTCTCATTTCACTTCTATCTGACACATCTTCATTGCATCGAGAGCCGTATTATGACTGTCGGGCGTTACCCCCGCACAACATGAAGAATCCACGGAAACCGGTACTTCCGGCAGGAAAGCCTTGATCAACAGAGCATTTGATATAACACATATATCCGTGCACAAACCGATAACTTCAATTTCTTCTATAGGATTCCGTTCATTTAGGCTTTCAAGATATAAACCCAGCTCCTTTGAGCCAAATGTAGGTTTGTCGATCACCAGGGCATCGGGAGCGACCGGAAGTTTTGATGATATTTCCCATCCTTTGCTTCCTTTTATACAGTGCTCTACAGGCAGCTTCGATCCTTCCTGAGTCTTAAGATAATCCGGTTTATGGGTATCCCTGGTGTAGATCACCATCCCATCATACTTTTCTATCTTGTTCGCAACATTACAAACGATCGCTTCTGCTTCCTTCGTTCCAAGCGCTCCATCGATAAAATCATTCTGCATATCAACTACAACAAGTATTTTCATAATGGTTCCTCCTTAATATGTATTGCCCCCTCCTTCTGTGTCATAAGGCATCCCCCGCAAGCGGTCCGCCCTTATGACGAATCGTCGGCGGCCAGTCTATGTCATAAGGACTCCACCACTGCGTGGTACCCCTCATGACGAATGTCTGGAACCATCCTGAATTATGCTTCGCATAATGGTTCCTCCTTAATATGTATTGCCCCCTCCTTCGTCGGCGGCCAGTCGTCGGAACCATTCTGAATTATGCTTCGCATAATGGTTCCTCCTCACGACCGATATCCGCCAGGAACTTCTTCATCCCGGCCGGAATCTCCGTAACTTCATCAAGCCCGATATCTCCGAGAACAACCGTCTTATTTGTACCGTGATAATCACTGCCTGCAGTCACATACAGATCATACTTTTGAGCCAGTGCAAGCATATCACTTATCAATTTCGGAGAAAATCCTGAGTAAAAAGCTTCCACTCCCATAAGCCCGAATCCCATAAGACGCTTTATCCGGTCTTCAATTTCCTGACCCAAAATATATTCGTCCCCGCTCCCGTAAAAGGGGTGGGCAAGCACCGGGATCCCGCCTGCATCCCTGATGCCGCGTATCGCTTCTTCGGGCCGTATGTATTCGCTCTTATAATGCAGCTTGTTTATGTAATCGTCTATAGCCTTGTCCTTGCTTTCTGCATAGCCGTATTTTACCATCAGATTTCCGATATGCGGCTTCCCGGGATTATCAAGACTTAAAAGACTCTGAATCTCTTCTTCGGGAAAATCGAACCCGAACTCCGTCTTTAAAAAATCCAGCCGTCCCGTTATCTTCTTCATTCTGAGATTATGTCCCTTCTCAACCGTATCAAGGACAGCCTTCGATCCGGGATCATAATTATAGCCAAGAATATGATATTTTCCAATCTCATCCTTTGTGGAAAATTCCACTCCGGTAATGAAATCGGGATCACCCTCGGCAAGGGATTCCCTGACGATCCCGCAGCCCTTAACCGCATCATGATCGGTCACGGAAAATAATCTTATCCCGGCAGCCTTCACATGGCTGATTAGCTCCGTCGGAGTATCACTGCCGTCCGAAACGGTCGTATGCATGTGAAGGTCTATTTTTCCGTTTTTAAATATGTCACTCATAATATCTCCTCAAATATCGATATTTTTCAAACAGATCTGTCTTTTGTCCGGCTGTCATTTCATTCATATGTCAATCTCCGTCCGGACAGGGTATTCCCCTTTGCCGCACTGTCATGTATAAATCTGATTATACCCTATTCCTGTCAATAAACAAATACATTATCCGGGCGGATTTCAGCATATATGAACACTTTTTCATTGTTCGTGCTATAATATACGTGGGGAGTTGTGAAAAGGATCATCATTATGAATAATAAAGACATAAAAGAGACCAGGATACTGGAAAAGACACTTGACAGTCTGGAGATACGCAGGCAGGCTCCCACCGGTGTGTTCATACTGCTGCTTCTGCTTTACTTTGCCGCAGCTCTTACCGTAAGCCTGACAGCCGGTTCACAAAAGGAGATCCTGATAAACAATACCCCTGTTTCTGTCTATATATTTGCAGGGATCTTTTCCACCATTTCCAATCTGTGCGTCATTTTTATGGTCATCTTCTGCGGAAAAACAGGATTTATAACATCTGTCATCGCAATAATCATCCAGATCCCGACTATCCTTACGGGCATTTTTATAAAAGGCAATTATTCAAGCATTCCGGGACTGTTCGTGAGCCTCTTAACTATTATTGCCATTATCGTGATCTTCTGCAACAAACGGAAGCTTGAAAAGTATCAGCTCAAGCTGCTCGAGCAGGCGACAACAGATACTCTGACCGGATTACCTAACGGATTTGCGTGCACCGAACTCCTGAATGAGTTGATAAAACATAACAAACCGTTTGCGGCAGTCTCCATAGACATCAATGATTTTAAGAGCATAAACGATACCATGGGATTTGACATTGGCAATAAGGTTCTTGTCGCTGTAGCTTCGCGTATGAAAGATATAGCAGACAGAGGACTTTCCGGTACCCTTGATTTTGTCTCGCGTGTAAACGGCGATGAATTTTCACTGATAATCCGGGATTTCAAGTCCGATGAAGATATAGAAAAGACCATTAAGCAGTATGAAGCTTCTATTGTTGATAAGATAAACATAGACGGTTATGATTTCTTTATTAACGCAAGTTTCGGATATGCTGTTTTTCCGGATGATTCTACTGTCCGCGATTCACTGATCTCCTATTCGGTAACAGCGATGAAGGAAGCAAAACGTATCAACAGCAGTGAACGCATACTGCGTTTTACTTCCGAACTGAAGACCGAAAACCATCTTGCCATTGACAATAAAGTAAGGAAAGCGTTGGAAGACGACAACGTATTCTTCAACCTTCAACCTCAATATGACATATCGCATAATCTCCGCGGATTCGAAGCCCTGGCACGTTTGACGGACATCGACGGAACCGTTATAAGCCCGGGCGAGTTCATCCCGGCTGCCGAGAGAGTGGGGTTGATCGATAGTCTTGATCTGGCTGTATACAATAAGTCTGCCGCATTCTTCGGAGACCTGATCAGGAAAACAAAAGCCCCGATAACACTGAGCATCAACGTTTCCGTGAAGCATATGATGAAGAGTAATTTCATCGAAGAGATACGCGGGCTTCTTAAGAATAATCAAATCCCCGCAGATCAGCTTGAGATCGAGATCACAGAGTCCATCCTGATAGAATCCGCCGAAAAGGCTTCCGATATCCTTAATGAACTTAAAAGTATGGGGATAAGGATCGCGATAGATGATTTCGGGACCGGCTATTCGTCCCTCAGCTATCTTAACAGTTTTCCGTCGGATACGCTCAAGATCGATAAATCCTTCATCGATAATATGAATTCAAGTGATTCCTCGCAAAAATATGTGGAGGCGATCATCTCATTGGCACACGTAATGGATTTTAAAGTAGTGGCCGAAGGTGTTGAAGAGACCGGTCAGCTTGATACATTGCGCAGTATCAACTGCGATTATATCCAGGGATTTATCTGGGGCCGTCCTCTATCTAAGGAAGACGCGGAACAATTGGTTGTTGATATCTATCCCGGTTGATTTCGGATCAGTAAATTATATATTTATATATTTCCTTCCATGTGTACCATTTATATCCCTTATACTTATATAACGGTTTCAGTATCTGTCCGGGATCAAGATAGTATTCGGTCTTTTCTTTGGATCTCATCACCATTTTGGAATTGTTCAGTATGATGCCGTGCGGAAAATAGTACGCAATACACTTATCGACCCATATGTCTATTTCTGCCGGAATGTTGTAATTACTGTTTATCAGCTTCATACACTGTTCCGTCAATGACCCCTTTGACGGCAGCTGCATATGATCCATCAGCTGCTTTTTGTCGTGCCACGATGATTTTTCCTTTTTCTTCGCCACAACCTCTTTTGCGGTCGGCTGTCCGAAATCCGGCAGATTGTGGTTTGTCATATCCTGTTCGAATACACTCAGCGCCTCCTCGAAGGTTTCAATCTCACCATCCTTATATAATCTGTCACCATGTGTGACCGATAATCTTTGAAGCATGTACTCATTTATATCCATGCCGGTATCGGTCAATCCCTCGAATCCGTCCTTCGTAGTATCAAACATAAACACTTCATCATCCGACGAGACAAAAGCATATGATCTTTTACATTCTTCCAGGAAGAATTTTCCCCATGTTGCAGGATAGTGTTTATGGAAAAACTTGGTCTGCGCAACCATATTCGAGCTTAACAGATTGGTCTTATCCAGACCGCCTAAGTATACATTACCGAACTGCAGATAACCGTAGTCGATCAAAAACTTCCTAAAACCCGGACCAAATACGGTCGGATACTCTTTTTCCTTTTGTACGATCTCATCAGGAGAAAGGATATCTCCGAGAACCCTGATGAAAGATTTTCGGATATCCTGTTCAACCGTTTTGATATCACCGGCATCAACACGCTTTTCAGCTATCATCACATCATGTGTTGCTATAAAATCATCCAGTCTCATAATCATTCCTCTTCAAGCACAGCCGTAGAAATCACATCATGCAGTTTCAAAGATCATTGCCGATCGTTATCCTTAATGATAGAAGGCTTGTATATCCCGCCATAATCCGATGCCTGCCAGGTGTTCTCACCATCTCCGAAGGCATCAATGAATTTCTTTTTATTAAGATCATAACCGGCATTTTTATACGTTATCAAAACCGAGTTTCCGTCAATCTCTTTTTTCGAATAGTTTATGTTTATTATACCGTTATCTCTTACGAATATGTCATTGACATCATATCCTTCATGCTCTATTTTCCCGCACAGATCAAAGCCGCAGACATCGGTAAGCTTGTTCCTGTTGATCCGGATGCAGTCGTATTCGGCAAAATCACCTTTATCCTCATTATAATAAAAATAATACGGTTTCCATGTGTGGCCGGTCCATAAGGCATCATCTTCATCCCCGGTCTCATACATCTTAGAATTATCATAACTGTCCTGAATAACGATATAATCTCCCGAATCACTGTCTTTATACACATTTCCCAGACCGGATATATCAGACATTTCCGGTTCTGAGTTCTCAACCTGATATACATATGTGACCAGTGATGTGGCATAGGCTTCATCAAATGCGATAAACTTCCTGTTCCTGCATTTGAATATCCTGAAAAACTCCCCATCCCTTAAGGCAAAGTTGAATTCATCCTTTATCTTTTTACACTCATTCTCACTGGCAAACCACATCTCACCGGTTCCGGCGAATATATCCTCCTCATCCTCGCTGAGTTTTCCGATAAGGGCAAAGCCTTCCCAGTTACCGTCTTTGTCATAATCATCAAATTTACAGAATTGTACATCTCCGTAATCAACACCTGCTTTTTTGACCAGGATACCGAGAAGATATTCCGCCATATCACCGGCGATCTCGGGATCATCGGCTGATCCTTCTTCCTCATGATCATCCTCATGATCACGATCGTCCGTATTGCCCGTATCATCCGCATCATTAGAATATTCGGCATCTTCATCCTTAATTATGCTCATGGCATACTCCATGAACTTATCGTTATCTACACACCATTTACCAAGCGCCTTGCTTCCAACCCTCAGCCTGAGCTTTTCACCCGACTCATATTTGACATAAAGGGAGTACTCCGTGTCGGATTCATCGTGTGAATAGAACATGCCGTTATGCGACACCAGATCTTCTTCCTCTATGAGCTTTTGTATCCCGTCAACAAAAGCTTTGTCAGCTTCCCTGCTGTCCATTATTATCACATAGGAAGAGCCCATTCCGACAAATTCGGATTCATAACTGCCATCGTCCTTTTTTTCAACCGTCCATGAATATGAGCCGCTTTCAAGTCCCTCTACCCAATAATCCTTCAGCGAAAGGGAGAAATAGACGATGTCTTTTGAATCTATCGATTTTGGCATATCATCGGACAGATCTTTTACAGCGCGTGCTTCCTCTGCCTGTTTTTCGGGAACGAAGCGGTAAGTATGTCCTTCAGCATCCAAAACCTCCTCATATGCAGAAAGGGTGCCGTCATCCCGGATCTCTATATCCGACATAATGCCAAAACCGTGTTCATTCTTATCTGCATTAACGATATATCCGCTTCCCGGACCACTTCTTTTAAGAGCAACTTTGTATTTATCCCTGTCCTTCTGACCATCCCACCATTTTACATACATTTTGCTGCCGTCAAACTCAAGTGTTGTTTCTCCGTTAACATCACACCATTTTCCTTTGGGCAGTCCTTTTGAACTCATACCCGCGCATCCGGCGAAAGCAAACAGCATTACGGTTACAGCGGCTAAAAAGATCGGCTTCTTAAAATACGTTATCATTCTGTTCTCCTTATGTATTACATTCTCTCAAATATTGTATTTTACAACCACTTTTTCTTCTTAAAGAACAGGAGGCTTCCTACCGCGATCACCAGGCATACCGCGATAACTACCGGATACCCCCATCGCCAGTCAAGTTCCGGCATAAACTTAAAGTTCATTCCGTACCATCCGACGATCAGGGTAAGCGGCATGAATATGGTCGTCACTACGGTAAGAACTGTCATTATCCTGTTCTGTTTGATATCTATATGGGCCTTATACAGATCCCTCAGCTGCATCGTATAGTCCCTGAGAGAAGCCGAGTTGTCATGAAGCCTGGCTATACGGTTTAAGAAAAGCCTGTAATATCTTAAGTTCTCCTGCTTGAAAAAATTATTCTCATTTTCCTCAAGCTCCTGGCCCAGATCCATAAGCTGCTCATAATGGATGCGCAGATCCCTTATATCGCTTCTGATCTCATTTAAGCGGCTTGAAGGAAAATCATCATCGCCTTTCATTATCATTTTCTCGATCCCGTCAAGCTCACGCTCATATTTCTCCATCAGCCTCAGATCATCCATCACGATCTGATCGAGAAAATCATAGATGAACCTCTCCAAGCTCGGAAGCTTCCATTTCTTCGTATTCCGGATGCAGTTTATTATCTCCTCTGCCTTGCCGCTGTCATCTATGAATACGATCCCTTTTTCGTCCAGAGCAAACGCGAATTTGTAATCTTCTTTGGAAAAATCCTCCCTGTTCGGTATGGAAAAAGAACCGGTCAGCGAATCGTAGTTTACCTCTGCCTTGGTCGTATACATCTCGGAAATATCCTGATCCATATCGATACCCATTTCGAAGCTTTCACGGCTTTCCTTCCATTCGTCAAAGGATACCACCGCCACATACTGTTTGTCGGTGTTCTTAAGTTGTTCCCTTGATACTTCCTGTAATGATTCTCCTATGATAAAGAACATTTCATCGTTCCTCCCGGACGTCGGCTCTTAAGAATACTGTATCAGTATATCACGAAGATATTATAAATAAAGTGTAAAATCTCAAAAAATATAGTATAATTATAACAATTTTGAAACATAAGCATTGGAGGGAAAGAAATGGGTTTATTTGAAAAGAAGGAATGCGCATTATGCGGCGGTAAGGCAGGACTCATCACCCGTTATAAGATATCGGGCGGAGATTACATCTGCGGTGACTGCAGGGGCAGGATGTCATCAAACACCGACGATATCGGCAGCATGACTATCGAAGATGTTCAGGAACAGATACGGTTAAAGGAAGAAAACGACGAACGTTTCGGAAACGGGTTTACGATCACGCGTCAATTTGATTTTGATCCGAGACATCCGATGATGGCTGTTAATGACAATACCGGGGAGTTCGCGATATTGACGGATGCAAGGCCCGATATCTTCTCATTCGATAATGTAACAAGCTATAATGTCGATCTGAATACGGCCATGCTCTCCGAAGAAGAAAGGAAAAATGATTCGAGTATCTGGGGGATACTAAACTATATCCTTTCCGATGATTTCTGTTCAAGATATCCCGATATGCCCAGATGTCCTCAGGGAAGAAAGGTGACCGGGATGTATTTCCAGATAAACTTCGGAGATAATCCGTTTAATGCAAGGAAGATAAGGATCGATATGCTTCCGGGATGGTCAACCGCCGAAACCGAAGTGGATAAGGCTTACAGATGTGCAAACGATATGTATCAGTGTTTTAAGGAATATAAGAATGGCAGGAGAACCGTTTCTTCAAATACCGCATCATCCACCGCTGCGGCACCTACAGGCCAGGATGCGATCGAACAGGTAAAACAGCTTAAAGAACTTCTGGATATGGGTGCACTTACACCGGACGAATTCGAAAAAAAGAAAAAGGAACTTCTCAATCTGTAATTAAAATTCACCGCGTATCTTTTTTATATCCGGCGTGACTGCAGGCTGTGCACATCTTACAATGTGCACAGCTGCCGCCGCAGGAGGATCTGCCCTGTTTCTTATCTTTTACAAGCGAGTATATTGCCAACGCCACAATAAGAACAAGGAATAATGTTATTAATATCGTTCCGAGATTTCCCGTAACAAAGGCAAGCATTTTTATGCCTCCTTAAGAATATCCGTTGTCAGTTTATCCGCTTCACTGTACTTCTTAAAGAACAGCATATATATTATCAGAACCAGTGCGGCTATTGCAAACAGAAGTCCTATTATACTTACGCTTCCCGTAAACAGTCCGCCGAACTGATTGATCATCATTGCCACAATATATGCAAATCCACACTGATACCCTATGGCAAACCACGTCCACTTCCGGTTGTTCATCTCACGCTTGATGGCACCGATCGCTGCAAAGCAGGGCGCGCAGAGCAGATTGAACACTAAGAACGAGAAACCTGTCACAGACGTAAATGCAGCTGAGAGAGCCTGCCATGCGGTCATATCGCCACCGCCATAGAGGATACCCATTGTGCCTACGATATTTTCCTTGGCCACAAGTCCTGTTATCGATGCGACCGCCGCCTGCCAGTTGCCCCATCCGAGAGGGATGAATATCCATGCGATAAGGTTTCCGATCCTGGCAAGTATCGACATTTCCAGTTCGTCTTCCGTAAGCATGCGGAATCCGTCCGAAGTGAATCCGAAATAGCTTGTAAACCATACAACGATGGTCGAAAGAAGGATTATCGTACCGGCCTTCTTTATGAACGACCAGCCACGCTCCCACATGGATCTTAATACGTTGCCGAGTGTAGGCATATGATATGCCGGAAGCTCCATTACGAAGGGTGCGGGATCGCCCGCAAACATCTTCGTCTTCTTAAGCATGATACCCGATATTACTATGGCAGCCATACCTATAAAGTAAGCCGAGGTCGATACCCATGCCGATCCGCCGAATATTGCGCCCGCGATCATCGCGATGAAGGGTACCTTTGCTCCGCACGGGATGAAGGTCGTTGTCATTATCGTCATACGTCTGTCGCGTTCGTTTTCTATGGTACGGCTCGCCATTACACCGGGAACGCCGCAGCCAACACCGATGAGCATCGGTATGAAGGATTTTCCGGACAGGCCGAACCTTCTGAACACACGGTCAAGCACGAAGGCTATCCTCGCCATATATCCGCATGCTTCCAAAAATGCGAGCATAAGGAACAGAACGAGCATCTGCGGAACAAATCCGAGAACGGCTCCGACACCGGCAACAATACCGTCAAGTATCAGACCCTTAAGCCAATCGGCTGCACCTGCCGCATCAAGACCCGACTCAACAATTGCCGGGATACCGGGTACCCATGTCCCGTACTCTGCGGGATCGGGTTCTTCTCCGATCTGTTCAAGAGTTTTAACCGCTTCTTCATAGTCCTCTATGCTTGCGGTTTCCTCCGAGATCTCAAGCGTTTCTTCGTCTTCCACTTCATATGTGAATTCGGACGAAGGAGCGGAACCGTTTTCTTCAACATACGCATCATATCCGTCAACTATCGCTGATGCATTTGCATACTCTTCCGCTATCTCCTCGTATCCGCCGTCATTTCCGAACAGATGGAAACCGTCCCCGAATATGCAGTCATTGGTAAAATCCGTTGCCGCTGCACCTACAGCGACCATCGCAACCCAGTATACCAGGAACATGACCGCCGCAAATATGGGCAGGCCCAAAAATCTGTTTGTTACTATCTTATCTATCTTATCGGAAGTCGTAAGGGAACCTGCGTTTTTCTTCCTGTAGCAGGCTTTGATCACGCTCGCTATATATACATACCGCTCGTTGGTGATTATGCTCTCGGCATCATCGTCAAGTTCCTGTTCGGCAGCCTTTATATCATTCTCGATATGCGTCATCTTGTCTGCCGGTATCTTCATCTGCTCAAGTACCTTGTCATCACGTTCGAAGATCTTGATGGCATACCACCTCTGCCTCTCTTCCGGCATATCATGTACGACCGCTTCCTCGATATGGGCGATCGCATGCTCAACGGGACCCGAGAAGGTGTGGAGAGGAACTGTCTTTCCGCTTTTTGCTACCCTGATCGCTTCTTCCGCAGCCTCTGTCGTACCGTCACCCTTAAGCGCCGATATCTCCATAACTTTGCATCCGAGCTGTCGGGAGAGCTCGTCTATCTTTATCATATCGCCGTTCTTTTTTACGATATCCATCATATTGACGGCAACGACAACCGGAATACCAAGCTCTGTGAGCTGAGTCGTAAGATAGAGGTTTCTCTCTAAGTTTGTGCCGTCGATGATGTTTAAGATCGCATCCGGGCGTTCATTGATCAGATAATTTCTCGCCACAACTTCTTCCAGTGTGTACGGGGATAAAGAATAAATACCGGGAAGGTCGGTGATAGTTACATCATCATGCTTCTTAAGCTTTCCTTCCTTTTTCTCAACCGTTACTCCCGGCCAGTTTCCGACAAACTGATTGGAACCTGTGAGAGCATTGAACAGGGTTGTTTTACCGCTGTTCGGATTTCCTGCAAGCGCAATACGTATACTCATTTTACATGCTTCCTTTCCCAATTATTATTCTACTTCGATCATCGCAGCGTCTGCTTTGCGAAGCGACAGTTCATAATTCCTGACCGTAACTTCTATAGGGTCCCCGAGAGGAGCTACCTTGCGCACATAGACTGAGGTGTTCTTCGTTATCCCCATGTCCATGATCCTGCGCTTGACCGCTCCTTCACCGTGAAGCTTCACAACAGTAACCGTTTCTCCGATCTGTACATCCCTTAACGTCTTCAATGTCTGTTCCTCCGTTCTTCTTTATAATGAATTTCCCCTCAGACCATGATCTTTTTAGCCAGTTCGTCGCTTACGGCAACCCGGCTTTCCTTAACCTTTACTATCAGGTTCTCACCCAATGCACTTATAACGCTTACCTGTCCTCCGACATTGAATCCCAAGTCTTCCAGGTGCTTTTTTACTTCCGGACTCCCGCCGATCTTCCTTATGATCTGTGGCTGTCCCATTTCCGCATAAATCAGTGGCATCATGATCTCCTTCCCGCCTTTCCTCTCTGTAGTGAACCTTATTTATTATGTTCACTTTGGTTAGTTAAAACTAACCGCACGGCCAAAATAAAAGTTAGCGCTCACTAACCGTAATCAATTATAGTTAGGGAGCGCTAACCTGTCAAGATTTTTATTTCTATAACAAACAGCCGATCTGTGTATTTGGGCGGGTAAATTGAAGTGACCTATGAATTTGAATAGAATGTATATGTATGCTTACCCTGTTTCTTGGATTTATACATCGCTTCATCCGTCTTCTCAAACAGACTTACGGGATCCCCTGCATCCTTACCGCTCACTATCCCGACACTTATAGATATAGGCGGCAGTCCGTCATCCGTGTTCTCCAATTCATTGTTGATCTGCTCGATCTTTGATTCGATAAGCCTGCGATGCATTCCGCTTGAATGAACCATAAACACGACAAATTCATCTCCGCCGATACGGCAGATGCAGTCGTCGTCACGAAATACACTCTTTAAGACCTGTACCAGCTTTTTCAGCACCTTATCTCCCATGTCATGGCCGTATGTATCGTTGATGCCTTTAAAATTATCCACGTCAAGAAGCATCATATAGGTAGTCTCAAGATCGATACTTGATAACAGCAGTTCGTATCCCGAACGGTTATAGGCTCCCGTAAGTTCGTCGTGAGAAGCCTTGAAATTGAGATTTTCGAGACTGGACTTATACCTTGCATACATCTTGTTATAAGCCTGGGCCAGATATCTGAATTCATTGGCGCCCATCTCGGGAATGGGACTGTCCTGCTTGATCTTTTCAACCGCTTTTAATACAGGATCTATCCCGAGGCGAGAAGTAAGCCTTACCATAACATATACGGATACTATCTGTATCAGTATGATCATACGGACAATTTCAAGCTTGCGGTTAAGAGAAACCATTTCACTGCTCTCTACGTTCTCCATCAGTTTATCGACTTCCTTAATGCTCTCGCGCATATCCTTTCGGATAAGGTCCTTCTTATCATAATATTCGTCATTAAGGACAAGCTCGGTAGCATGTCTTATCTTCTCCTCGGGCGACAGAGCTGCATCTTCACTGCTAAGTTCAACTTCCTTAAGTATCTCGGGATAATCCGTATAGCCCTTCGCTTCTATAACAAGGCGCATTGCATAGTACTCCCTGTCCATAAGACTCACGGAATTATCCATGGCTTCCTGAAGCTGTTTGAGCGCCGGTTCAGTCTGTGGTCCCAGATCCATCTGTGATATCGCTTCTTCCCGCCTGTGCGATTCAAACGCTTCAGTAAAATACTGCTCAAGAAAACGGATATCTCCGTTTAAGGTAAACCTCTGCACACTCTCTGTAAGATAATCCGATGCATCCATAAGTTCGTGTGCCGCCTTTTCAAGCTTGTTCTGCTGTTCGGCCGCATCCGCAAGACGCCTGAAAGTACTGGTCAGGCTGTATGTTGAATAAACCACTATACCCGAGATCGCAAGCATGGTAATTATCAGCCATACATGGATCGTTCTTAATGATACCCCTTTTCCCCATTTTTTTTGCATTATAAAAATCCTCCGAATTTTTATTCAGCATTGAATACTGCATGTTATTTATAATGTATCCCGCCTTCACTGTCCCTGCTCCGGCTATATATATTTCTTTTGAAAATGGCGGAAATCGGATTTATTATATCACATAACGCATATTATTTAAAACTGTTTATTTATATTTTTCTTATCCCGGTTGCAATCCACGGCCCATGTACGATAATATTGTGATATCGGAGGGATACGGACATGAGACTGATCATTGTTAGACACGGGGAACCGGATTATAAAAACGACTGCCTTACGGATACCGGGAAAATACAGGCGGATCTGGCCGCAGAACGGCTTAAGGATGAAGGGATAGAGGAGATATGGTCTTCACCTCTCGGGCGTGCTCTCGAAACGGCCGAAGCCGCTTCAAAGGTACTTAAGCTCCCGGTAAAGACCGTTGATTTTATGCGTGAAGTAAGCTGGGGAAGTACGGACGGTTCACCGGTATTTGCAGACGGCCATCCATGGGATATCGCAGATGAGATCGCACACAGAGGTATCGAACTTAACAGATGGGACTGGCGTGAACTGCCGTATTTTAGGAATAACCGTGTCGTGGGATGTGTTGACATGATCGAGAAAAAGATCGATGAGTGGCTGGAAGGACTTGGTTATGTGCGCGAAGGATCTTATTACCGTCATATCGCGGAAGAAGAGCAACATAAGACGATCGCCCTTTTCTGCCACGGCGGTTCTTCATGCGCAGCTATGGGACATATCCTCAACCTGCCGTTCCCTTATATGTGCGCCCTGTTTCATATGGAATATACAGGTATAACGATACTCAGATTTGACAAAAAAGAAGGCACGGGAACTCTCCCATGCCTTGAACTTGCCAATGACGGCAGGCATATACATGAAGGACATTATCACAGGCTGGACAGCAAATGATCTATTTATATCATCTTCCCCAATTATAAGCAAGAAAAGTTCTTATATTTGGGGATCTTTGGTGGAATTTACTCTTCTCACCCAATTAAGCCGGCATTGTACATAGTTTATACCGTAGGTTAGGCGGCGCCGGTGCCCTTGCTGGAAACAAGGATTGAGGTTCTCTATTTCTTTAGTGGCAGGAACGGGATGAGCAGATTGGCAACGTTCTTGGCTGTCATTGTCTGTATGCTGACTTTTCCGGGACCTATAAGAACAGTATCAAACAGTCCTTCTCCGCCGAACATCTTGTTCTTAAGACCCTTAACTGTCTGTATCTCCATGGTAACGCTCTCATCCATAAGTGCCATCACGCCTGTATCACATACGAGCTTCTCACCGGGAGCAAGATCATATTCCTTACAATATCCGTCGATCTCGAAGAATGCGATACCGGGGCCGGTGATCTTCTGCATCAGGAACCCCTCGCCTCCGAACAGTCCCTTGCCGACACCCTTGTTCACATATACGGAAAGCTGTGTTCCGTATGAGGCACACAGGAATGCCGATTTCTGTGCTATGACGCTCTCGCCGGGGCCAAGTTCCCTCGCTACGATCCTGCCGGGGAATGATGATGTAAATGCCACCTCACAGGGCCCGTTTGCGGTATAGGTGCTCATAAAGAGGCTTTCACCCGTGAGCATTCTTCCAAGTGCCTTGCCGGCACCGCCGTTTGAAGTAGTCTCGGTAGTAACATCGCCTCTTGACCATGTACGTCCGCCGACTTCACTGATTATCTTTTCTCCTGCATTAAGTGAGATTATTACTGCGGGTAAGCTCCCGCCTTCGATTGAATACTGCATGTTTGTCTCCTTCCTTTTGCTATTGATATGTTATTTCAACTTGAGCGAATTGATCAGCGCCCACGTGGACGGATCCTTGAAAACATCCGTAGATGTATCCTGTGAATCTATCCTTATCTGTATATAGTGACCCTTATATATTCCTTTATACTGTCTGATCGCATATTTGGTATGATCCAGATGTTCGTCCTCGCCTTCAATGCCCTTAAGTGTGACATCTTCAAGCACAAGATCCGAAACATCTGTGGCATTATACTGCCCCCTCCAATAATCCAGCTGATCTGCCGCATAGTCATCGGTATACTCCTTATCAAACGAGACCGTTATGGCTATCTTACCTTTATGACTGTCTACATCCTTGAATGCTCCGCTTGCTGTAGTATCGCTTCCGCCTTCTGCCGATCCCCACCAGTTCTCCGGGACATCAACCGTAAAATGATCATTGCCTTTTGTTTCCATTTCACCGGAAAATGATGAACCAAGTGCCCGAGTGTCAACATCCTCTACCATGTGGGCTTCTTCTGTTTCTCCGGTATCTCCTGCACTTTCTGTATTTTCTGCTTCCGAATCTTCAGGGGCAGATGATCCATCTGTATCTTCCTCAAAGACCTCGTCTTCAATTTCCCGGTATTCATCATCCCCATTATCATAATCCGACATTGATGAAGGTGAAGGCGCTGCATCCTCAACGGCATAGAGTGCTGCTGCCGAATTGTCAAGAAGCTTTGTAAGAGCATCTCCTTCTCCTTTTACCTCCGGTGCTCCTAAGAGGCGCGGTATAAAGATTATCGCGCATACGATGACTGCTATCAGAACTACTCCTCCGGCCGCTACGGCTACTATGACCGGAAGCTTTCCGCCTGCGCCCTGTTTTGGAGCCTTACTTTTCTTAGGCGGCTTGGATGCAGGTGCCTGCTGATATGCCGGTTGCTGTATCGGAGCCTGCTGATATGCCGGTTGCGGTGCAGATGCTGCAGGCGGTATATATTGCTGCTGCGGCACATTCTCCATGCCGGGTATAGTGTAGTTCCCTACGATCGGGGGACCTTCCATATCAAGATCCGGATCGGCGTCCGTCGGCTGAACCTGTATGAACTGCTGTGCTGCCTGCATGGGCACAGGTGCCGGTGCAGATGTCGGTATCGGTTCAGGCGCAGGAGCAGGTTCGGGTGCCGGAGCCGGGGCAGGTATAGGTGCAGATACCGGTGCGGGTTCCGGCACAGGTACGGGAACAGGAGCCGGCGCGGGTTCGGGTGCCGGAGCCGGGGCAGGTATCGGTTCAGGTACAGGAGCGGGTGCCGGTGTCGGTATCGATGCAGCCGGCGATCCGCAGGACGGGCAGAATTTTGCTCCGTCAGGAATCTGACTTCCACAATTTATACAAAATGCCATTTTTCAGTCCTCTCTTTCTGATTATTCCAAACAAGGTGTATAGCCTAATCTTCCGGCGGTGCATCAGGCATCGGCTTGCCTGCATCAATAAGCTTCCTGTACCAGTCAAAATGAGGGGGCTTCTGGGAGAAATCACTCCAGTCATCTCCCCATTTCTTGAAGTGGAAAACATAATCCATGGCCTCCTCTTCATTTCCATCTATGTACGTTCCGGTGATCATCATATAATTTGACCAGTCAAACACGCCGGGATCAATGTCCCATTTGTTATGCATATCAAAATCTCCGTCGAGGAAGAATCCCGAGTTGTCATCAGCCATATGTCCCTTTTTCGGGTCAGATCCCGCATCGTTGACAACGACCTTGACTCTCGCCATGGGTTCTTCATAAGGCATTCCGGCATCAAATATCGTGACGGTACCGAAATTGTCGTCATCCATCTCAACCCTGCACATCGCATCATATACTTCACCGTCGATCTGCTTCCAGAAATCGGTCCTGCCGGTAACGGTCATCCAGCCGTACCAGTCTCCCTCGAAGTATTCACGGGGATTGCTGTATGACAGATCGTAGGTACCGTCGTTTGAATCATCGTATCCTTCGTCTTCGCCGGAGGCTGTATCCTCATTTTCGTCCTCATAACCCAAGTCCTGATCGCCGGCACCTGAAAATAAGCTTCCTTCCTTTTTTGCAGTACCAACAGCACCTTCATGGCTGCCGTCATTTACAGCATACTGAATACTATCCGGTTCCTCCGGGATCTTGGGTGCTTTGTCCTTGCTCTTCTCAAAAACCATTTTGACATTCTCATCCGCAAGGGTCAGTTTCTTCCCGCTGTATGCATAATTCGCCCTTCCTGCGCTCATAAATGCAACGTAGCCTTCATCCTTAAAACAGGTAAATGTACTCGGTACACCGAATATCACTGCACAGCCGGAAGAGGGATCTCCATCATAAGCCATACTGATATATGCATCATCCAGACCATAGTCCTTCAACCGGTCTTCCTTTACCGTTTTATCATTTTCCGTTATCTCAACCAGCTTCCAATATCCCTCCGGGATATACCCGCTCTTCCCGCATCCTGCAAGCATCACCGCCATCAGGACAAACAGGGAGCAGACAATGCGATTTTTACTTATTTCAAATGATCTGTTCATTGGTTCCTCCTACTCAGTAACTCTGGGACTGTCGGGGAAATACGATCCATCGGATATAACATAATCCTCAAGCCGCAGCACCCCTTCCGAATCTCCCGTGAACGAAACACTGATGTATGCACTGCCGTCTTCGATATCGGCATGCCACAGACATCCGGCCGACGGATCTCCAAGGAAATTTTCCGCCTCATAGGATATCGGTTCCCCGTCTACTCCGTTAAAATAATTATCCCTTATTTCCTCGTAGGTCGGAGTGGGCGTCCAGTCGGACGTATATTTCTGCATGTCGGCATACATCTTCTTCTCTGCTTCCTGCAATACTGTTAACGGAAGCTTATTCTTAGGGTTATACCAGGACTCCTCTGCATCGAAATCAGCCCATATTCCCGGTCCTCCTCTGTTTTCCTGCGCATCATCACCATTTGAATCGCCTGAATCGTAACCATCATCGCTATCACTTGAGAAAAAGGATCCGTCGCTGTCATATGAACCTGTAAGCACATATACGGGCTTGCCTGCCTTAGCATCCTTAAGCCTCCCCAGTACGCTCTCAGGTGCAACATAGCCTTCATCATGATCCTCTGTATCGGATTCCTTGTCCCCACGTGATAAGCTTCCGGTTTTCTTATCCGGATCGGCATGAAGGAGCGCATCGCAGTGCAGATTAAGATCCATACCCATATCCATCATGTTCTCGATGAACAGATCTCCGTCTCCTATCGTTCCGTCAAGTTCAACGCCCCCTCCTTCGATATGGATCTTATCTCCGTCGGTTGACCATTTTAGCTTGACTTCCTCACCGTCGAGATTGGCGACACACTTGCCTCCGTCCTGCAGGTCGAACGTAACTCCGTTCTCATAGACTTCGGACACATCCATCGTCATTCCCATCATCGTCGCTGTTGTTCCTTCATACACGCCGCTGTTTGGATCAGGCTCGCCTTTTCCGCAGCCTGAAAGTAACCCCAAGATCAGTACAAAGATCACAGCCATTCCAAAATTTTTCCGTACTTTCTTCATCTTCACTCCCTCCGGTACCGGTATTTTATTGATCGGCCCTGTGGTATGTTATCTCATACCAACCCGTCGATCCTCCGTCAAAATGATACAGATAATAAATCTTAAGATCATTATGTGAAAGATAGCAGATACCTGCTCTTAACGGATCCTCATCTTCCGAGTTATATATATACGCAAAGTCACTCTCAAAGTATTCATCGGGACCTGCCTGATGCATCGGCTTCTCATTTGAGATCTTTCCTGTAGCACGATCCTTATGGTAAATAAGTGCGTCTCCGTTTTCATCAAAACGGATCATTTCATCATTCACACCGTTCTCTGCCTCGGCAGGTCTGTACTCCCCTTCCACGTTGTATGAATAGGCTTTCCAGTCGCCTATGAGTCGGTCGTACTCTATCTGCCCGTCACTCCAGCCTGACGAACTTACATCCGCCAGAATGCTGCCGGTTGGAAACCCGGCCTCATTGATGTGATCGGCATCAAATAACATGAGCCGATAATTGATATTATTAAGTTCGAATGCCATTCTCCATCCGATATCGTCATCGGGACTTCGCTGACCGTTTATCTCCAGATAGAAAGCAGCCTTATCATCAAAACAGTATCCGCTGTCCAGATTGGTGACATATTTAAGGTCGCTGTCAGGCTCACTTACCATGTCCTTCCTGATCACGATATCCTCACCGGAAGCTGCGGTATACACAAGGTCTCCGTACATGCCCTCGGACAGATAGACCTCACCGGCTCTGTGTGGACTTAGCCGTGGCTCTTTCCCATTGCCTGCTATAACTTTCGGCGGCTCAAAGTCATACTCTGTATCCGGCTGTCCCTCATCATATATCTCAAGACTGTCTGGGGTACCGGGAATAAACGAATATATCCTCCATCCGGCAAGCGCATTGGCAGTCCCGTCGCGGTATCCAATCGTAATATATCCCTTATCAACTCCGGTCACGTCCTCCACTGTCGGATACAGCTCGTATCCACCCATGTCAAGCGTCTTCAGGTCTCCGAGTTCTGTAAGCTCTCCTGTCTCATCATATGAAAATACCGTGCCGGCGCCTGTGGCAGAACTCTTTTTGACTATAAGTGAATTCTGCACAAATCCCAGTGAACCAAATCCGGCCTGTTCTCCGTCTTTTTCCGGGACACCGATCCTGACACCGTCCCTGTACAGGCACGGGATGATCCGTTCATCTTCATCTGTTTCTCCTATTACAACACTTCGTCCGTCAGCTGAAGCAGCCGTAATATTTCCGTCCAGAAAATGTTCATTCACCTCGCCGTTCTCATCTACTACAGTCGTCGAATGATACCCTTCCGGATACGATGCGATGCATATACCGTCAACAGTCGCATAGAGGTTACCGATCCCGGAGATCTCACAAACCTCAACATTCTCCTCCCTGTCCAGATCGTAATACATCAGTGTCGAAGGAGCATTTGAATTTACCTCATCAGGACTCGGCCATCCTATGACGGAACGTGAAAGAGCCTTCGGGGAATAGACCCTGTAGTAAACACGATTCCCTGCTCTTACAAACATGGATCCGTTATTCTCCACCTCATTTTCATAAAACGCTTTGGCAAAAAATCCATCAGGAGCCTTCTCATCTTCTGTCTGCTCCTGCTGCTGTTTCTTTTGTATATCCTTCTTGGAAGAAGACTCATTGCTCTTATTCGCTGTCGTCTGCTGTTCCATCTTTTCTTTAAGTTTGCCCAGTTTGTCGGCATTGCCATCCTTTTTCGAGCAGCCGCAAAGACATGATAAAAGTATTATCGCAGCCACGGCGCCCACTGATATTTTCCTTGGCATGTTACTTTCCTCCCGGCATTTACATATCATTTGTCTTTTAGCTCATTAGGATACTCGGGTACTTCGTTGATCTCATCCTTGAACATCCTCATGAACGTTCCGTCATAATCAAGTTCCCCGACTATCACGCCCATCTGATGTCTGCCTGAAATGTCATAGTAATACTGTGTGTCATCGTCCCATACAACTTCAAAATACTTATCCCATACGCGCATGTATCCGGTACCGTCTTTATTAAGAACGTACCAGACATCTGCACCATATTTGCGCGAATCCGTTCCGTATACGTTATCATCCACAGCTTTTATCTCGCCTTCCATGAACGGGTCTGTGGAAATATATGTGTAGTTATATATCTTATCCAGTCTGTAGAATCCGGCCTTCTCATGCGTACCTTCGGGTATCTCGAAGTTCCGGTCAGGCGTGGGGCCTACGGCAAGATGACTGATCGGAGCCTCTTCGCCCTCACACAGTTCGTATTCGCTGTAATTACCGGCATCCTTCATATATCCGGGCCACAGCCTAAGGATCTTATCATCATCCTCCATCTCGAACCTCGTGCGTCCCATTCCGTTACCCCTGTCCGTCGTATCCTCATTAATGAGTTTGACCACGCCTCTGTCACCCTGGTAATAAAGTGCAGTATCCGTAACTCCGGAACGCATGTAGCCGAATCCGCTCTTTGCCTCTTCGTTGGTCTCTACCATAACAACGAAATGATCAGCGGGCGAAGTTTCGGGATCGTCTGTTGAAACGGCTGTTTCCTTCCCGTTCTCGTAAATGCAGGCTAATCTGTATACCTTGCCGTTTGAAAGCTTATGTCCCAGGAATTGCGTTACATCATCTTCATGAGCCCTCATAAGGGTATTGCCCTTTGTATCCCGCTCAAATCTGTATATCATCTCGGCACCGAGTCCCATATCCTGATGAAGGACTAGGAAATCTTCTTCCATACCGTATGCACAATCCTTACCGTTGATCGGAATGCTTTTTGAATCCCACTTTGCCGTCTGCTCACCTCCGAACATGTTGCAGGAACTGGTCCCGTCTTCATTCAGATCGAGATGAAAATCAACATTAGCCGACCTTGCCCATTTCCAGTCGGTTTCTATATCCATGTATGTGGAAGAGACCGGAAGCCATCTTCCATAAAGCTCTGACATATCAACTGACGTTGTATCGGGAACTTCCATGTCCGGAATGTAATAATCATTGTTTTCCTTTATTATGCCGTCAGGCATCTTAACATTGTCGGGATGGTTCGGTTCTTCTTCTTTCAGGATATTGCGATAGTTATAGAAGGCATCATAAAATGTGCCGTTCTCTTCAAGCACCTTTATCCATTTTTCATCAACATTCTCATCGACCGCAGCAGCAAGTTTGTCTGCCATATCCTTTGCTGCATTTTCCGACTTATCCTTTTTATCCTTGTCCTTAGACTCTTTTTCTTTGTCGTCTTTTTGACTCTCATCACTCTGACCTGCCGCATCCGCAAACTTTGATGCAAGATCTGATGCCGCATCTTCTTTGTCGCGTTTACCACACGCCGTAAGAAGCGATGCACTCATCGTGACCGCCAAGGTAATGCATAAGATTTTCCCGATCGTTCTCTTTCTCATTTGGTTCTCCCTTTTTATGATTTTTTCATCATTCTTACGAATAATAATTTTACAAAAGACAACGCTCTATCCATATACTACAAATGTATGAATTTGGCTTCAGCAAATGATTTTACGGGGATTATATGCTACAATCATTAGCAGATGTAACAAACACAGTCCGGGAGGAAGGTCATGATAAGAAAGAACTCAAAAAAAATACTCGCATTGCTTGTGACGATCCTTATGTTTTCGTCTCTTTCAGGGTGCAATCCGATCGCCAGAGCACTTCATAACCGCACGGCCGGCAAAACCGAAACCGCCGGCAAAACCGAAGCTGCCGGTGACTCCGGGAAAAAAGATCTGATCGAAGAGAAAAAGAAAAAAGAAGACAAAGAGAAAGATTTCATAAATAAGAAGGATAAAAAGCGAACCGAAAACGAAGACAGTGAGATCTCCGAAGACATCTACAGGGAAGATCCGGGAGAGGTATTTTCCGAGATGTCCGACTGGAGGTTTATATTCTCAAGCGGTGCGGGAGGATGGAGCACGGAGCTTACCGTCAATCCGGACGGTTCGTTTACCGGAATCTTTTCCGACAGCGAAATGGGTTCAACAGGTCCCGGCTACGATCACGGAACCGTTTATCTGTGTAATTTTTCCGGACAGTTCTCAAAGTATGTAAGATCCGCAGGACCTCTCATGCATTCGCTTAAGATCGAATCGATCAGGTATAAAAATGAGCCCGATACCGAAGAGATAAGGGACAACATACTTTACAAATATACCACTCCCTATGGGATCGAAGGACTTGACAAAGCATCCGGATATGATGCTCCGCTTGTATACATGGAGGCCGGTGCGGTGACTTCCGCGATCAATGAGGAAGAGATGTCCTGGATCGCCCCGATGCATTTTGGAAACTACCTTGGTGAAAACTGGGACTATGTCGAGGATATGCCCGAAGAACTTCCCTTTGGTGTCCTTATAAACAACGTGGATGATTATGCTTTCTTTGCCGAAAATATATCCGAAACAAACAAGACAAATCTTGTGAACAGGGTCAAGCTTCCCGGACTTAAAAATACCGAACTGACCATAAACGAAGACGGAACATACTACTGTGTCGACGAGAACAGGGCGGGGACTTTCAGGGTCATCAACACATGCTTTAAAACAAAAAAAGACTATGATGAATACGACAATGCCGAAGAACTGGTACGTGACAGCCTTAAGAAAATATACGGGAAAAATGTCCCCGATAGTGACAACCTGTATGTTACGTCACCTAAAAATGCTTTCTACACGCGGTATTCCGAAATGCTTGTAAACGGGCAATATACCGCTTCCGCTTTCTGGAGCGCTCCCGGGCGTGAGTATGAAGGCGTATACCGCGACGGACGTTTCCTCGTACTCAAGAGTTACGAAACCGGTACATCTTTCGTATGTGCTTACATAATCGAATCCGAAAACGGCTCGTTCCCGGACAGTGCTATCGCAAACCATTACATAACCTCTCTGGCGCTCACCGGAAGAGATGACAGGATATCATCTGCCGGTGAAGGCATGGGCGCTGTCAGGGAAATGATGTGCGACATGAAGCTTACGGATAAGGACAGTGTGGAAGCGCGAGAATACATAATGGTCGGCTCAGAGGATGAAGAGCTTATAAAAAAATATCATCTTGAGGATGCATCATTTGACGATGATTATGAACTCGTGCCTGCGGAAAAAGGTTACAGCACATATAAGCTTGCACAGGGTGCTTATACCCCCTTCTATGTGCAGTATCCCGAAGATCATTTTCACAGATTATACTTTGCTTATGACTTCAGTGAATATATTAACAGATCCGACGATGAGGAAGAAAATACATGCCTGATGAATCTGTACTTAAACGAAGATGATGAGGTAGTATACGGATACGAACAGTACATACCGTAGGTCAATCCTCCGGTATGACGAGTCCTTCGAGGCGTGCTCTTATCGCAAGCTCGGTACGGTTGGCAAAGCCGGTCTTGGCGAGCATGTTTGATATATGCGTTCTGACTGTTGTCGGGCTGATGAAAAGTTTTTCACCGATCTCTATATTACTGGCTCCGCGGGTAAGTTCCCTAAGAACATCGAGCTCCGTCGGAGTCAGTTCGGAGCTTGCTATATTACCGAGTATGACCGTAGGCGTTGCGGCAGGATATACTCTCTCACCCTTCATGGTCTTTTCCATTATATCAAGGATACCTTCACCGTCTCCCTCTTTATACCAGAAGCTGTCCACGCCGGCAGCTTTTGCTCGTTCTATGTAAGAAACCTCCGGCATCGATGTCATGATCACGACCTTTATTTCGGGGTGATTTTTTTTGATGCGTTCTGCCGCTTCAAGTCCGCTCGAGCGGTCCTGCATGACCACATCCATAAGCACAAGATCTATCGGATACTTGTCGCAGTAAATATGCGCAACCGAAGCGCTCTCAAGTGAATAGAGCAGTTCATAATCCCCTGTGTGGCCGACAAGGATCTCAAACAGATGCCTTGGCATGGTCTGGTCTTCCACGATCATTATCTTATATGGTTTCTTTTTATCTTCCATGATCTTCCCTTTTTGTCATAATAAGTCGTCCCTGATCCCCAAGAGGGTCAGCTTCAAAACAAATCGCGGGGTGCTCTCTATAGTCATGTCTGCACCTCTTTGTACGGCAATACCGCGAAGATACGAAAGGCCTCCGGTCTCCTTTATCTCACCTTCAGGAGGCTTTCCGTTATTTGTGAAGGTAACTGTTGTCTCTCCGTGTTCGTTTGATGTAACGTCTATGGTAAGCTCATCGCCATTGGCATGACGTAATGTGTTTGTGATGCACTCACGCATCGCTGCGGAAACAACATACGCATCATAGCCGCCTGCCGGAAGCTGTCCGTTAATTATCACATTTATACCGACATCGGCTGCCGCCTTTAATACCGCCGCATAATCGTCCCGTCTTTTTCCTGTCCCGGGCGAATCCATAAGTGATATGCCCCTATCGAATACGGACAGGAGTTTTTCCTTTGACGTGGTTCCCGCAAAGTATGATCTTATCGTTACAAGTGTCTTGCCAAGGTCATCATGTATGCCGATCTTTGTCCTTAGGATCTCTTTTTCTATCGTAAGGTCCGTGATGGAATCGTTTACTTCCATCAATCGGCGCCGCTGGCCTTCAAGGTACGATTTTCGCTCGCGGAGTTTTTCGCGAAGCTCATATTCATCGGTTATATCCGAAGCGATCAGTTCTATGACGGGCTCTCTTAAAAAGTCCTTCTCGCTGCTGATCATGCGGTAGATGCTTCCGTCATTCGTGCGGATGATTTTATCCTTGCAGGCTGCGACTGCGTCCTGCAGCACTCTTCCGTCCGTAACGCTCTGTCCTATCAGATCCTTCGCGATCATGTTCATCGCCGGATTGACAAGCTTGACTCTTCCGTCCCTGTAATAATAGCACAGCCCGTCGGAAAGAGCGTCAATTCCTTCCTTGATCGAGAGTATGCTGACGTTACGGGTCCTCCATATATACATGATCGTTATCATGACACCGGTAATTATGCTTATCACAGCAAGCGGCAGAAATATGCCGGAAGTCAGCGAACCGTTCTTTACAGCCTCGATCATCTGCTGGACCATAAAATAGCAGGTGATGACATGCATGGCCGAAAATGCCGCAAACAGCTTATGCCTGTGCCCTATGGCATCTATGAGAACATATATGCCCGCAAACAGCAGGGCCAGCATCCATGTTCCGCACAAAAGATTCATGACGCCACCTCCCTGTCATCGGCTTCTGCATCAAACCTTACTTTGATCCTGATCGTCCCGGCTTCGTCATCCGATATCAGATAACTGTATCCACTTTTTCTCGCAGCACCCAGATTTACATATTCGTGATACCTGTTCCACGCTGCATCTGATGGCGATCCGTTTGCAGACACTTCAAAGATCATGGCAAGACAGGCACCGTCACATTCGATCCTGATCATGATCGCCGATATGATGCCCAGTCCGCCCTCGAATATGAATTCAAACATTTTGTAAGCCTTAATAACAATGTCTGCGGGAAAATCCGTATCCCCGCCTCCTGCAACATCCGCGGTTATACCGAAAAACGATGCATATTCAAGAGACTCTTTTATCGACAGCATAAGGTCGAACGCGCGGATCGTCTTCTTATCCTTACGGATCAGCATCAGATTGGCGCTCCTTTTTATATATGCGGTCAGTATCGCGATCCTTTTGACGCCGCGGTCAAAATCATCTGCGCCGCATTTTCCAAATGATACAAGGATATCCTTTATGCCGTTTATCTGATCATCAGTCTCGGATGCGATCTCATCATAGAGTCTGCTGTATGTTTCAATCCTTGTCCGTTCCGCCTTGACTTCACTCTCACGTGCCAGAAGGGCATTCTCTTCGCGAAGGTGCTCGGTACTCTCCCAGAGCTCCCTGTTCATCTCAAGAACCGTGCTTATATCTTCTTCCCAGCACACATACCCGCCGTTTATCTTCTTCGTATAATACTTTGTGTTGTCCTTAACATAGACAGAGAAGTCACTGTCGCTTTTTATCACCTCTTCCGGGACCGTCCCCGCATCCCCGGCAAAGTATACCCTGCCTTTGCTGCGGTCAAGTATCTGGGCTTTAACGCCTGCATGCGCAAATATCTTATCATAATCAGTGTTGGACGGTATCAATCCGATCATTATGCATGTCTCCCAAAACAGCGAATAGATCACGTGCCAGATCATCTGGAAAGTCAGGATCTCAACGCCGAATATACGACCTCCTCCCGATGTACCGCCATAGAAAACAAGAAGCAGTACCAGACCTGTCAGTACAACAAAGAGCGGTATCTTGGCCTTTTTCTTAGGATAGGCAACCGTACATCTTCTGACCGCAACGGCAAGTGATGCACCAAGAAGGCCGTAATCCCACACCGTACATATATAGTAAACAATGCCGCGTGAATAATCCCTGTCAGGTTTTGCCGCCGTCAGATCGACCGCAAACATCATCTGATGAAGATCATTTGTCAAAATAAGCGCAATGAGTATCAATGCAGGTATTATAAGCAACCGGTACCCTATGCCGAGACGCTCTCCGGCGCTCCTGCCTATGCCTGCGGCGACCCATATGGAAAAGAGCGGCGCCAATACCATCGGAACGTAATACATATACCACAGGTATCGAAATTCTGCCGGACCGGACTCAAAATAATATTTCAATATCTGCAGTGTATGAAGCAGCAGTATCATACCCGCGATCGCTATAAGGAGCCGTCGCTGACGGTCTTCTATGATCCTGGATTTTACGGAGAATGCCCAGTACAATACTGCCACACAGTTTATGAAGATTGAAATGGAATAAAACGGAAAGGATGTCGCAGGAATACGGACAATGATCGCCGCCAGATAGATGATGAGCAGAACCCGAAGGGTTTTGTTTTTATTTTTGACATTCATGGTGTTCGCCTGATATTTATATGATCTTTCCTTCCCTGATAAGACGCAGCAGGACATCGGCTATCTGAGGATCAAACTGCTTGCCCTTGTTGGTCTCTATCTCCCTGAAAATATCCTCTTTCGTAAGCTTGTTCCTGTACACCCTGTTTGAATTCATCGCATCAAAAGAATCAGCAACACAGATCATCCTGGCGATAAGAGGTATATCCTCGCCTGCCCTTCCTTCGGGATAGCCCTTGCCGTCATACCTTTCATGATGATATCTCGCACCTTCACCAACATTATTAAGGCTCTTGAAGCTGCTCAATATATCTCCGCCTATCCGTTCGTATAAGGGTCCTTCGCATCGATAAATCCCGTAAATGTCTCGATCGATTCCTGGATGATCTCATTATCCCGCTCATGCCTCTCGTTATATTTGCGGATCTGAGCTGAGGTGATGGCGAAGATGATAAGCGCTATCAGCCAGATCGCCAGACCGACAAGAGATATGATGAACAACGGCTCGTTCCTTAGAAGCCGGTGGAAGGTATATTCTATATCAAGCGTCGTGCCGCTTATATCCTTTCCTATCGCAACATACAGGATGATACCCGGAGTCGTTCCCTCATAAGGTTCGATCGGAACTTCCATCGCATTTACATTGGAACTGGGGATATATACAAG
>ONRZ01000039.1:0-11824 GCA_900320345.1 uncultured Lachnospiraceae bacterium
GGATGCAAGGATAAGCGGCGGCCATCCCTGTGAGGCTAATCCCGATGTCAAGGGTGTGATGGATACCGTTAAGAAGACATTCCCCGATGCAAATAAGGAGAACACCGGATTCGGAAGTACGATCTTTGCGGTAAAGCCGGGTGACGGATCCGCACGTGAGCAGGCGGCATCCTGTCAGAAGGTGCTTGGCGGCTGGGCGAATATCGCAAATGAATATGCTACGAAGAGATACCGTTCTAACCTCATAAACTGGGGCATGCTTCCCTTCCTCATAAAAGAAGGAGATCTGCCGTTTAAGAATAAGGATTACCTTTTCTTCCCGGGTATCAGGAAGGCAGTTGAGGAAAAGGCTGAAGAGATAAAGGGTTATGTTGTGGGTGATGAACTTAAGGAATTCACCGTACGTCTCGGAGATCTTACGGATGATGAGCGCGAGATAATCCTCAAGGGTTGCCTGATCAACTACTACGCAGCCAAATAAAGCGTAAAAAATTATAAAGAGTAAAAGTGTACAGCCACCGGAATAAAACCCGGTGGCTGTTGATATATAAAGCATTATGACAGTCTATATCATAAGGGGTACCATCGAAGATGGTGGATTCCTTATGATGCCTTAGCGGCGAGCGTATTCAGAAGAATTACGGAGTAATTCTTACCTGCTGTGATTATCGATGCTGTTATTGAGCGAGTAGTTTGTGGATACGTTGCCAAGATATATGGCGCCCACGCCCTTCTCCGATAATCCGTAGAGTGAAGAGCTTCCGTCCTCGTTTAATGAGTAGATAAGAAGCTTGTCCCATATCTCATCGGCTTCGTCTATCCATCCGTTGCCGTCCGAATCATAGGCAGCCAGATCCTTAAAGCCGTCTCCCGAAGCGGTACCGAACAGCTCGCTTCCGTTGTTTACCGTACCGTCTCCGTTCTTATCAAGGGCTAAGAAACCGCTGCCCTTATTTAACATTGAGATATTGTCCTTAACACCGTCCGAATCAATGTCGAACAAAAACTTCTGATCCGATACGCTTGCAATATCGGTATCAAGATTGATAACAAGAGGATCACACAGTTTGCTTATATCAAGTGTATGCTCCTTCTCATAGTACTGCTCAAAACTCCTGCTCATACTGAAACTTAAGTCAAATTCTATTTCCCTGCCGTCGGCTGTTACTGCCTTGCCGGTGGTATTATAACTTACTTCTTCTGATTCATAGAAATAGTGAGCCTCGTACATTGACAGCCCTTTTGATACGGGTGTACCGAAGCTGCCCGCACCGGATGATCCGGTGTTCTTCTTATCATCTGTGTATCTTACATTTGAACACTCGTCATCATCGATGCTTCCGCCGAATAAAAGCCTTATCAGGAAATTGATGCATTCGGTCCTGATGCGGTCCATTGCACTCTCTTCATAGTGATTCGGAGAGATCCTGGATGTACGCATATTTTCGAAACGCTTCATCAGGTTATCCATAGAATCCCTAAAGCTTCCTGTTGTTGGTCTGCTGTTGCTGTCGTTTACGGTATCCGTATCCGACAGAGATCTCGGCCGGCCTATTGCGGCGCTGTACGCGTCCATGCGTATCGCGGAATAATTCCTGACGGATTCCATTCCTACATTACTGTTGGAAATGATCAATAATTATCCCCCTTTACGGTTATTATTCAATTGTTCTGGTTCAATCCGGCCGTGATTGAAATGATCGATCTGTAAATTATATCGGAAAAAAAATGAGAAAGATTAGTCTTCTTCAAGAACCTGGAATTCCATGTAGTCAAAATCAACCGAGTCGATGAAGTTATCCCTGCCGAACCTGCATTTTGAATGGCGCTTGAAATCTTCAACCGTGGCATCGAGCCAGATGGGACGGCTTAAGTCGAATTCTGAGCAGATCTTGTCGATCGCATCGAATATCTTATGCGTACGTGTATCTTCATCATAATTTTCGATGACCGTGTCCTTAAGTATGCGGTTGTCGTACATAAGCTTTGCCCAGATACGCATGGTAAACTCCTTTTTGCCGACGGATCATTTTACATGTGACAAATATGGTAAGATCAGCTATGTGCAAAATATACAAAAATACCTGAAAATGACCATAGATTTAGGTAAACTTAGTGCAAATTCATACAAACTATGGTATACTAAAGCGGTGAGATAGTAAAGAGAAATTTCACGGGAAGGAATTATCAAGTGGAGTATAAACTTGACGAGAATAACCAGGTTGCCGACTGGCAGACGATGATCCTGCTGTATAATTCGGCACTTAAGGAGATAGGGACCAAGCTGGAGATACTTAATGACGAGTTCCAGCATATTCATCAGTATAATCCCATTGAGCATATCAAGTCGCGTGTCAAGACATCGGAGAGCATAGTAAGGAAGCTTAAGAGACGCGGCTATGAATCTACCCTTGAAAACATGCAGAAGTATATAAACGATATTGCCGGAATAAGGGTGATATGTTCATTTACGTCGGATATCTACAGGGTTGCGGACATGCTTGCCAACCAGAGTGACGTTAAGGTGCTTTCGATAAAGGATTATATCAAGAATCCGAAGGACAGCGGCTATAAGAGCTACCATATGATAGTCAGTGTGCCGATATACTTATCCGACAGTGTGATAGATACGAAGGTCGAAGTGCAGATAAGGACGGTCGCGATGGATTTCTGGGCGAGCCTCGAGCATAAGATGAACTACAAGTTCGATATGAATGCACCCGAGGAGATCAAGCAGGAGTTGTATGAGTGCGCACAGATGGTGTCGGCACTTGATGACAGGATGCTGCAGCTTAATGAAGAGATACGCGAGGCGAAGAAGCTGGAGGAATTGAAGTCGTAGTATTTTTCCTCAAAATGAGGAGTGCCCAGGTGGATGAGAATCACCTGGGCAATATTATGAAAAAATTTATCAACTTCCTTCTCTCTGTCTGATGATATATTACCAATATTTTATGAACAGATTATGAACAAATCTTTAACAGATGGTTAAATAGCACAAAATATAATCCCAAAATCATAAAAAACAAAACAAATTGCACAAAACAAGCGCTTCTTGTTTTTAAATAAGAAAAATGGTAAAATACTATGGATTATGGACTTTTATGCGCTTTTGTACGTACCGGCAGGGCCTGATCGTACAGGGCGGAAAATTTAGGATGATAAGATACGGGAGAGGATATTATGGAAAGCTTCAGCAGGTTTGCAAGTAAACTGGGAAGGGATTTAAACATAAACAAGGGGACTGCGGGCAGCAAGGAAGGGTATGATCGGACAAGGCTTGACAGGGATTATGACAGAAGAAGGCCTACGTCGGGCAATGTGAGCATCGAACAGGTAAAGGATGCAGTCAGTGACTGCAACGAGAAGCAGCTCGATGTGATCCAGGACTTCTTCTATGATGAACGCGCGAACAGGGACAGCTCGGATAAGGAGATACTTCGTGCGGTAGATTCAAATGCCAAGCTGCTTAATAAGAATTACCGCCTGTTAAACGACATAAGGGATGACCTTGACAGTGACGAGAAGCTCGATTTCAAGAGCCTGTCTGAGGCAAACAAGGATGAGATACTTGAGGCGGTATTCTCAAATAACGATATATTGAAGCTCTTAAAGGAAGAACTCGTTGATAAGAAAGCCGAGGAGGCTAAGGATAAGGAAGACAATATCTTTGACAAGGCGGCGGCCGAAAAGGCATTTATCGATATGGAGGATCATGTACATAAGGAAGCGATCAAGTGCTACCGTAACGTACAGGAGGTCATAACGGAACAGGATGCACAGACCTTCGGCAAGCTTAACAGGGGACTTAATATTTTAAAGGCACTCATAGCCGTAACACTGGTATTCGGGATCGCCAATCTTGCATTTATCGTCTGCTGGTTCTTCCGCATCATACCGTAAGTATCTGTCAAATGAGGGGACAGAAGAAGGGGTAACGGAGCATTTTAAGGGGATATGCTGACAAGATATGCCAGATTAATCAAATATTTTCACATAGCTACAATGCTCGGGGTTGCGATGATATCCTTCATCGTTGACTTCGGTTCGGTGGGCAAGGTTAAGGAGACAGGCAACAGGGTGACCATCTTCGTGAACGGCAGCGCAGTGGGCGTTGTGAGCGAATCCGCGGATGTAGAGAGGATGATCATCGAGGCACGAAAGCGGATAGCCCGTGAGAGAGATGAACTTGTGCTCATAAACTGTGACATAAGGACCAATCTTAAGACGGATGTGTTCAATCCGATAGATGATGACGAGACTGTCATAAACAATATATGCAAAGTGTTCTCCGATAACGTGTTTAAGACCAAGGAGCCGGTGTATGAGGTCAAGATCAATGAATTCACGGTGAACTTAAGGACCGCCGAAGAAGTACACCAACTGCTGATAAGGTCAAAACACCCGTACGACGATGCGGATGAATTTCACGTTGACTTAGTGCTTGATCCCACAAGGGAACTTAACGTGCTCACGGCTTCGGTCGTAAGGACGGAGGAATTCTATGCGCAGGATGAGGAATTTTCTCTTCCTCAGGCAGGCGTGTTTGCAAAGGTCGATAAGATCTTCGGGGAGGCGTTAAAGCAGGATGTGTCACAGTTCCATTTCGGTATCAAGGAACTTGATTTCGGCGAGAATGTTGAGGTCGTACAGGCCTACGCCGATCCGGATGAGATAAGGACTCTGGAAGAAGCGATAGATCTCGTGACCAAGGAGCAGGAGAAGAGCAAGATATACGAGGTCGTGGCAGGCGATTCGCTGTCAGTCATAGCGGATAAGAACAATACGACGATAGAGAACCTGATAGCACTGAATCCCGAGACGATACCAAGCACCAAGGCGCTCATAAGACCGGGTGACGAGATAAAGGTCAATTCGCCCGAGCCTGAGCTGTCGGTTGTGCGTATAGAGGAAAAATACTACGAAGAGACTTACAATAAGCCCGTAGAATATATAGATAACGATAACTGGTTCACCAATGAGAGCAAGGTGATACGTGAACCGGTCGACGGTTTCAGAAAGGTTGTTGCCGATGTTACCTATCGCAATGACAGTGAGGAATCAAGGGAAATCATATACGAAGATGTCGTGATCGATGCCGTTGCAAAACTGGTGGAACGCGGAACGAAGGTACCGCCTACTTATATCAAGCCTATTTCGGGCGGAAGGATGTCTTCGGGATTCGGAAAACGTAAAGCACCGAAGAAGGGAGCGTCCACCTATCATAAGGGTATCGACTGGGCTACACCTGTCGGAACCGCGGTTTATGCTTCGTGCGGCGGAACCGTCGTGACTGCCGGATGGGGAAGAGGATACGGTAATGTCGTGATGATACAGCATCCCGACGGCAAGCAGACCAGATACGGTCACTTAAGCAAGATCCTTGTAAAGAACGGACAGACGGTAAGCCAGGGCCAGAAGATCGCACTGTCGGGTAATACCGGTGTAAGTACGGGACCGCATCTGCACTTTGAGATACTTGTAGGCGGCGGTCAGGTGAACCCGCTTAAGTATCTGCAGTGATCAATATATGACGGTACAGGGGAGCTTTTTGGTAGAAATCACACAAACGATATTTTGCCGTAAAACCCTGTCAAGTAAAATGATTTATAAAATATGAGGGCTGTTGTTGTAACAAATCCGTAATAATTAACAGAAAATGAGTTCGGATTTACAACAATTATCCATAGGGTTATAATAATCTACATATTTATAACAGTACACTCAGAGGAAATATAGTGGAACAATATGTTATCAGGGGCGGCAATGCCCTGGTCGGAGAGGTCGAGATAGGCGGAGCCAAGAATGCAGCACTTGCGATCTTAGCTACAGCGGTCATGACCGATGATACGGTAATAATAGAGAACCTGCCCGATGTAAGGGATACGAATGTCCTTATCAAGGCAATGGAGAGCATCGGCGTTATTGTCGAGCATCTTGACCGTCATACGGTTAAGATCAATGCTTCCATGATAACCGAATACACGATAGATGCTTCATATATAAAGAAGATACGTGCATCCTATTATATGCTGGGTGCTTTGCTCGGAAAATACAGGAGTGCGGAAGTGGCACTTCCCGGCGGCTGTAATATAGGAAGCCGTCCGATCGACCAGCATATCAAGGGCTTCAGGGCACTCGGAGCGGAAGTAAGGATCGCAAGGGGTCTTATAACAGCCGAGGCCGAGAAGCTTACCGGAAACCATATTTATCTTGATGTCGTTACTGTCGGAGCCACCATAAACATCATGATGGCGGCTGCCCTTGCGGAAGGCAAGACGATAATCGAGAATGCGGCAAAGGAACCTCATGTCGTTGATGTGGCAAACTTCTTAAACAGCATGGGAGCAAACATCAAGGGCGCAGGTACCGATGTTATAAGGATAAAGGGCGTGGAGAAGCTCCACGGCACAACATATTCGATAATACCCGATCAGATAGAAGCCGGAACCTATATGTTCGCGGCAGCGATCACAAAGGGTGATATCACTATCAAGAACATAATCCCCAAGCATCTGGAATCCATAACCGCAAAGCTCATAGAGATGGGCTGCGAGGTAGAGGAGTTTGATGACGAATTAAGGGTGGTATCGTCAAGACCGCTCAAACATACGCATGTAAAGACACTCCCGTATCCCGGATTCCCGACGGATATGCAGCCTCAGATAGCTGCGGCTTTGTCAATATCGGACGGGACCTGTGTAGTTACGGAGAGCATCTTTGAGAACAGGTTCAGATATGTTGACGAACTGCTCAAGATGGGAGCCAATATAAAGGTAGAAGGAAACACTGCGATAGTCGAGGGTGTGAGCAAGCTTACAGGAGCACCGATCACTGCACCGGATCTTCGGGCCGGAGCAGCACTTGTAATGGCAGCACTTGCGGCGGACGGAATATCGACGGTGGATGATATCTACTATATAGAACGCGGATATGAAGATTTTCCCGAGAAGCTCCAGAGCTTAGGGGCTCAGATCGAAAAGGTCAATACGGACAGGGAAGTACAGAAGTTCAGATTAAAGACAGGATAATACTGCTCATGCCCGATAGGGTATGAGAGCCCGCCGGCTTTGAGGCATAAAAAGAATCCTTACGGATTCTTTTTTTATACGAAAGTTTCTATATAGACATCCGGCTCCTTTGACAGGTCGATGAACTTATTACGGCACTGTATCATGGGCCGGGACAGGGCATTTTTATTCATGAAGACAACCTCGCCCTCCATGCCGTTGTTCAGGCGGACACGGTTCTTTATGTAGGTGGATGCTATATGCTCAAGGAAGACTAAGATGAACTTGCTGTCATACTTGTTAAGGCCTTCTGTCTCGAAGATGCCGATGACCTTGAACGGACACAGAGGTCCGCGGTAGACGCGGGCAGCGGTCATTGCATCATATACATCCGCTATAGCGACTATCTTGGCATATTTATTTATCTTATCTCCGGTAAGTCCCAGAGGATAACCGGTCCCGTCGCATCTCTCATGATGCATGAGAGCAGATTCCTTGATATCGTCGTTTATGTAATCGTAATTCTTAAGTATATTATAGCCCTGAAGGGTGTGCGTCTTGACTATGTTATATTCATTGGGCGTGAGCTTGTCGGGCTTGCGGATGATGTTATCCGGTACCACAAGCTTGCCTATGTCGTGCAAAAGCCCGCAGAGCGTAAGCTTCTCGACCTCGGAAGGCGGGAGCTTGAGCCATCTTGCGAAGACATTGCATATGAGTCCCACGTTAATGGAATGTGCATAGGTAAGATCGTCATACTGCCGCATATTGTGGAGCATGTCGAAGATGGATATGGAGGAAGACTGGGTCGCCATGAGGTTGGATATATGGCTGCACAGTTCCTCGGTGTTTATCGGCGCGCGTTCATCGACTATCGACCTTAAATTCTGTTTGAACTCCTCGGTCGTTGCGATGAAGCTTTTCTCGAATTCCTTGAATTCCTTGCTGGCCTTGATCCTCTCGGAAAAAGAGGGCAGGTCAAACGGACTGATATCATCGGCATGCGATACGGGTTCATCCTGTATCCTTACCGCAAGAACCGAATAGAATTCAAGACGCGTGATTATCTTATCCGTAAGTTCCGTATTATTTGGAACTATCATCTGGTTATTGTAGGAATAAACATCCTCGGCGGTGATCATTCCCGGAACCAGTTCAGAGGTCCTTACACGTTTCATACTGCTGTCCTTGTATAGATAATACGGTATTTTTACCGTAAATGATTGCACAGATTACCAAAATAAGTATAAAAATATTCACAGCAAAAGTCAATGAATAAATACCTTGACGGCACTGTATAAAAATAGTATGCTCTTATAGATAAGAAAATTGCATATTGTTTTGAATCTCTTATTCAGAGTGGTGGAGATACATAGGATCTGTGAAGCCACGGCAACCCCGTAAGGAAGGTGCCAACCTGAGCGAGTAATCGAGCAATAAGAGGATTTGATTATCAGTTAACTGTCAGGTCCGCTTATGTAAGCGGATTTTTTTGTGGAACACTTTGCGAGGTAATGTCGAGCTTAGTGTGAACAACTCATCGACCCTTAGCGAGATATTATCGAGCTTAGTTAAGATGAGACTTCAGAAAGGAGAAACTATATGGAGAAATACTTATTTACTTCGGAATCGGTAACTGAAGGACATCCCGACAAGGTCTGCGATGCCATATCGGATGCGATCCTGGATGCCTGCATGGATCAGGATCCGATGAGCCGTGTTGCCTGCGAGACGGCATGCTGCACAGGTTTCGTTCTTATCACAGGTGAGATCACCACAAATGCATACGTTGATATGCAGAAGGTAGTAAGGGATACCGTTAAGGAGATCGGATACACGAAGTCGGAATACGGCTTTGACGGCAATACCTGTGCGGTATTTGTTGCGATCGATGAGCAGTCGAGCGATATAGCGATGGGCGTTGACAAGGCACTTGAGGCAAAACAGGGATCGCTTACGGATGATCTTGATACAGGTGCCGGTGACCAGGGCATGATGTTCGGTTTTGCCACAAATGAGACGGAAGAGTATATGCCTTATCCCATCTCACTTGCCCACAAGCTTGCAAAGAAGCTTACGGAAGTGCGCAAGAACGGCACTCTTAAGTATTTAAGGCCCGACGGAAAGAGCCAGGTTTCTGTTGAATATGATGAGAACGGCAAGCCGTTAAGGCTTGAGGCAGTCGTTCTTTCGACACAGCATGATGATGATGTTACCCAGGAGCAGATACATGAGGATATCAGGAAGTATGTTTTCGATCCCGTGCTTCCCAAGGAGCTCATCGACGACAAGACAAAGTTCTTCATCAATCCCACGGGACGTTTCGTTATAGGCGGACCTCACGGAGATGCGGGACTTACAGGACGTAAGATAATAGTTGACACCTACGGCGGATATGCGCGCCACGGCGGCGGCGCCTTCTCGGGCAAGGACTGCACGAAGGTTGACCGTTCGGCTGCTTATGCTGCAAGATATGTTGCTAAGAACATCGTGGCAGCAGGCCTTGCCGACAAGTGCGAGATCCAGCTTTCATACGCTATCGGTGTTGCACAGCCTACTTCGATAATGATCGATACCTTCGGAACGGGCAAGCTTTCGGACGATAAGCTTGTTGAGATAGTCCGCGAGAACTTCGATCTGCGTCCCGCAGGCATAATAAAGATGCTCAACCTCCGCCGTCCGATCTACAAGCAGACAGCTGCTTACGGACATTTCGGACGTAACGATCTTGACCTTCCCTGGGAGGCACTTGACAAGGTTGATGCACTTAAGAAGTACCTGTAAGCTGTAACCGGACAGAACAGCAGATATATAAAATCAAATAGGATGATAAACCGGCAGATATATCGAAAGGTAAGGGTATGTCTGCCGGTTTTGCGCTTATATGTGTGCAATTTGATACTATACCAAACAGGTGTTTTGTGCTATCATAAACGGTATAAGAGAGGTATTTCTATGTCATTCGTTCATTTACACAGTCATACGGAGTATTCGCTTCTGGACGGATCCAATAAGATAAAAGAATACGTTTTAAGAGTCAAGGAACTTGGCATGAACGCGGCCGCGATAACCGATCACGGAAATATGTACGGTGCGATCGATTTTTACAGGGCAGCCAAAGATGCGGGCATAAAGCCTATCATAGGCTGCGAGGTATATGTTGCCCCGAACAGCCGCTTTGACAAGGAACCGGGACGTAATGAAGAGGATGAGAGGTTCCACCATCTGATACTTTTGGCGGAGAACAACAAGGGTTATCAGAACCTGTGCAAAATAGTGAGCAAGGGATTTACGGAAGGATATTACTACAAGCCCCGTGTGGATATCGAGGTGCTTAGGGAATACCATGAGGGCATAATCTGCAGTTCTGCCTGCATCTCGGGCGAGGTGCAGCGTTTCCTTAAGAGGAATCTGTACGATGAGGCTAAGGAGGCGGCGCTTAAGTATCTTGACTGCTTCGGGGAGGGGAATTATTTCCTGGAACTGCAGGATCACGGTCTGCCGGATCAGAAAATGGTAAATCCGGGACTCATGAGGCTTAGCAGTGAACTTAACATACCGCTCATCGCTACCAATGATGTCCATTATACCTATGCGGAGGATGCGGAGAGCCATGACGTGCTTTTGTGCATACAGACCGGTAAGAAGGTACAGGATGAGGACAGGATGCGCTATGAAGGCGGTCAGTTCTATATAAAGTCCGAGGAGGAGATGCGGGCACTGTTCCCGTATGCCCTCGAGGCGATAGATAATACCCAGAAGATCGCGGACAGATGCAATGTCGAGCTGGAATTCGGATCTTATAAGCTGCCCAAATATGAGCTGCCCGAAGGATATACTTCCTTTGAGTATTTAAAGGAGCTGTGTTTTAAGGGACTAAAGAAACGTTATCCCGATCATGGCAGTGAACTGAAGGAGCGCATGGATTATGAGCTTGACACTATAAGGACGATGGGGTTTGTCGATTATTTCCTTATCGTGTGGGATTTCATTAATTATGCCAAGACACATGATGTTGCGGTAGGCCCGGGACGGGGATCTGCCGCCGGGAGCATAGTGGCTTACTGCCTTGAGATCACGGATATAGATCCTATAAGATACAACCTTCTCTTTGAAAGGTTCTTAAATCCCGAGCGTGTGACGATGCCCGATATAGATATAGATTTTGAACCGGAGAACAGGCAGAAGGTCATCGACTATGTAGTCCGTAAGTACGGAGAAGACAGGGTGGTCCAGATAGTGACCTTTAACGGCATGCTCGCAAAGGGCGTGGTAAGGGATGTAGGGCGTGTGATGGATCTTCCGTACTCCTATTGTGACATGGTCGCGAAGATGATACCGAACGAGCTTGGGATCACGCTGCAGAAGGCGCTGGATTACGGTCTTGACTTAAAGAATCTCTATGACAGTGATGAGCAGGCGCGCAGGCTCATCGATATGAGCATGAAGCTTGAAGGACTGCCAAAGAGCAGGGGCATGCATGCGGCCGGAGTCGTCATCTGTCCCGATTCGGCAGAAGAATTCGTTCCGCTGCAAAGGGGCGCCGACGGCACGATCACCACGCAGTATGTCATGACGACGCTTGAGGAACTGGGTCTTCTCAAGATGGATTTCCTGGGCCTTAGGAACCTGTCTGTAATAAAGGATGCTGCAAGGCTTGCATCCGAGAGCTCGGGCAGGAAGATAAACATGGCAGATATAGACTATGATGATAAGGAAGTCTTTGATTATATAGGGACAGGCAGGACTGACGGTGTGTTCCAGCTTGAGAGCGGCGGCATGAAGAACTTCATGAAGGAGCTTAAGCCAAAGTC
>ONRZ01000039.1:11893-16181 GCA_900320345.1 uncultured Lachnospiraceae bacterium
GTGTATCAGGAGCAGGTCATGCAGATAGTGAGGGACCTTGGCGGATATACTCTTGGCAGGAGCGATCTTGTAAGACGTGCCATGAGTAAGAAGAAGCAGTCCGTCATGGAGAAGGAGAGACAGAACTTCGTTTACGGTAATAAGGAAGAAGGCGTACCGGGCTGTATCAGCAAGGGTATAAGCGAGGATGTTGCAAACCATATCTATGACGAGATGATGGATTTTGCAAAATATGCGTTCAACAAATCGCACGCGGCCGCCTATGCGGTAGTGGCATATCAGACGGCATGGCTCAAGCGTTATTATCCGGTCGAGTTCATGGCGGCTCTTATGACGAGTGTTATAGATAATTTCAATAAGGTTTCCCTCTATATATATACCAGCAGATCCATGGGGATCAAGATACTCCCGCCGGATATAAACGAGGGAATGGGCGGCTTCTCCGTTTCGGGAAGTGATATACGATACGGACTTGCATCAATAAAAGGTGTGGGCTGGCCGGTCATCGATTCGATCATCGCCGAGAGGGAAGCGGGCGGCAGGTTTAAGAGCTTGAAGGATCTTATCTCCCGCCTTACGAACAGGGAGATAAACAAAAAAACTGTTGAGAGCTTCATAAAGGCAGGTGCGCTTGACGGACTGCCGGGCACAAGGAAGCAGAAGATGGCAGTGTACATGCAGATGATCGACAGTGTCGCAAACGACAGGAAGAACAACCTTGAGGGGCAGATGTCGCTGTTTGACATCATCCCCGATGAAAACAAGGATGATTATGAGATGCGCATGCCCGATATAGGCGAATATGACAAACAGGAACTTCTGAATTATGAAAAGGAAGTCCTCGGCGTCTATGTAAGCGGGCATCCGCTCGAAGAGGATGAAGCTCTGTGGAAGAGGTATGTTACAAACAAGACGAGTGATTTCATGTATGATGATGAGATCAAGGTGACAAGGGTAAGCGACGGCGATAAGGTCATGGTCGGCGGAGTTATCGAGGGCAAGACGGTAAAATATACCAAGAAGGGTGAGATGATGGCGTTCTTAAGCCTTGAGGACCTGGTCGGCGCCGTTGAAGTCATCGTATGGCCGAGTGATTATGCGAAGAATTCGGCATATCTTAACGAGAGCAGCAAGGTGTTTATAAAGGGCAGGGTATCTGCTGAAGAGGAAAAGGATGCCAAGGTCATATGCGAGCAGATAATCCCCTTTGCAGAAATGCCGAGGAAGATATGGATACGTTTCCCGAAGATGGATGATTATCTGAACAGAGAGAAGGAGCTTAAGGATATACTTGAGGAATCGGACGGAAGGGATCGGGTCAGTATATACATAGAAGAGACCAAGCAGGTTAAGGAACTGGGACTTAACATGAGCGTGAGGGCGGATAAGGAAATGATGCTCATGCTCACGGAAGCTTTCGGCGAGGGAAATGTTAAGGTGGTTTAGGTTTAAGTTGAAAAGAGCCGGTAAAAGAAGTATTATTCTATACAGGGAATTTTCTTCGGAGGAACACTTATGGCAAAAGAGATAAATACAGTAGCAGTGCTTACGAGCGGCGGTGATGCTCCCGGTATGAACGCAGCCATCAGGGCTGTCGTAAGAAGGGCTATATCAAACGGCAAGAAGGTCATCGGTATCCAGAAGGGATATCAGGGACTTTTAAATGAGGAACTCGATGAGATGAGCCCGAGGGATGTGTCCGACATCATCCAGAAGGGCGGAACGATCCTCCGTACCGCAAGATGTGAGGAGTTTAAGACTCCGGAAGGTCAGGAGAAGGGAGCCGAGATCTGCCGCAAGTACGGGATCGACGGTCTCGTTGTCATAGGCGGTGACGGTTCGTACAGGGGAGCACAGGCCCTGGCGGCACATGGTATAAATACCATCGGGATACCCGGTACCATAGATCTTGACATTGCCTGTACCGATTATACGATAGGCTTCGATACTGCGGTAAATACGGCGATGGAGGCGATAGACAAGGTAAGGGATACCTCATCCTCACACGAGAGATGCTCCATCATTGAGGTAATGGGCCGTAATGCCGGATATATAGCACTTTGGTGCGGTGTCGCTTCGGGTGCCGAAGACATCCTTCTTCCCGAGAAATACCAGTATAAGGAACAGGAGATAATAGACAATATCATAAATAACCGTAAGAAGGGCAAAACGCACCATCTTATAATAAATGCAGAGGGAATAGGACATTCGACTTCTATGGCAAGGCGTATAGAGGCAGCAACCGGAGTAGAGACCAGGGCGACTATCTTAGGATACATGCAGCGAGGAGGTTCACCGACCTGTAAGGACAGATACTACGGTTCTATGATGGGAGCTTACGCCGCAGATCTTCTGTGCGCAGGCAAGTCAAACAGAGTCGTGGGATATAAGCACGGAGAGTACTGTGATTTTGACATAGATGAAGCACTGGCAATGCAGAAGGATATCCCGGAGTATGAATATGAGGTAACCAAGTCACTCTCGATATGATAACAAGCACGAACAACGACAGGATAAAAAATATAGTTCAGTTAAACAACAGTTCCAAGGCGCGCCATATTCAGAATGCCTTCGCAGCGGAGGGCATCAAGATGTTCATGGAGGCGCCTTTGCTGTGCATTAATGAAGTTTATCTGAGTGAGGAGCTACATGATAAGATAAACATCGCGGTAAGATATGATGACGACAATGATGAGGCTCAGCTCCTTAAGAAATGTGCTTCAAAGCTTAAGGAGACCGGATATGAGGAAGTCAGCGCCCAGGTATTTAAGAAGATGTCAGATACCGTGACACCTCAGGGGATACTGACTGTAGTGAGGAGGGAGAGGCATAGGCTGGAAGAGTTCCTCGAAGGTAAGGACAGATCAGATCTTCATGTGCTGATCCTTGAAAACCTGCAGGATCCCGGAAATATGGGGACAATGATAAGGACTGCGGAGGCAGCAGGCTATGATCTTATCATAGCAAATGAAGGGACAGTCGATATGTATAATCCCAAGGTCATCAGGTCTACCATGGGTTCGATATACCGGATGCCGGTCATATACAGCCATGCACTGGCAGCGGATATTGAGAGGTTAAAGGATGCCGGAGTACAGGTATATGCTGCTCATCTTAAGGCAAAAAGGGATTACAGGGAGATAAGTTACGGCAGAAGGACCGCTGTGATGATAGGGAATGAAGGCAACGGGTTGAGCGATGAGATCGCTTCAAAGGCCGATGAATATATAAAGATCCCGATGAAGGGGCAGGTTGAATCTTTGAACGCTTCGGTAGCGGCAGCCCTGCTGATGTTTGCTGTATCATAAGGGGAACTGTCGAAGACATACACATACAAACATGGAGGATAGGAAAATGCAGATAGGGTTCATAGGACTGGGCAACATGGGTTCCGCGATGATAGGCGGGATAATAAGCAACAGGGTTGTGGAAGCATCCGACATAATCGGGGCGGATGCAAGTATTGAGAGAGTAGAAGAGACAGTAAAAAAGTTCGGCATTACGTCAGCAGGTTCCAATAATGCAGCGGCAAGAGCCGATATCCTGGTAACATCGGTAAAGCCACAGGTATATGAGAACGTGATAGAGGATATAAAGGATACTGTAAGTGAAAATACCGTGATCATATCCATAGCTCCCGGCAAAACACTTAAGTGGCTTCGTGAAAAATACGGCAAGCCCGTAAAGCTGGTAAGATGCATGCCCAACACCCCCGCTCTTGTCGGAGAGGGATGTACCGGAGTATGCCGCAATGAGCTCGTGAGCGATGATGAATTTAAGACAGTGCTTAACATATTGAACAGTTTCGGCAGGGCTTATGAAGTACAGGAGAGCCATATGGATGCGGTTGTTGCGGTAAGCGGAAGCTCGCCTGCCTACGTGTTCATGCTGATAGAGGCAATGGCAGACGGTGCCGTGGCTGAGGGACTCCCCAGGAAGACAGCTTATGAAATGGCAGCTCAGGCAGTGCTCGGAAGCGCAAAGATGGTACTTGAGACAGGAAGGCATCCGGCAGATCTTAAGGATATGGTATGCTCGCCGGCAGGCACGACGATAGATGCGGTCGCGGTGCTTGAAAATATGGGCTTTCGTTCGGCAGTTATAGAGGCAGAAAGAGCCTGCGCGGACAAGTCGAGGAGTTTATAGAAAATTAATACGGTTTACTTAAATTTTGCAACATTTTTGCAATCTTTTTGTAACAAAAATTTGACAATTGAATTGAATCCTGTTATAGTATAGTTCGGTGACCTAAATTTTTGTAACTTTTTTGTAACAATTACAATATGTG
>ONRZ01000031.1 GCA_900320345.1 uncultured Lachnospiraceae bacterium
CTTCAGGATTATACGGTAAGGATCCATGCAAAGGGTTATCAGGATGTGGTTTATACCCTGACGGCAGATGAACTCGGTACGGGGATCATCGCTACGGGGGATAAGCAAATGGCAGTCCTTAACCAGCCTGAGATCAATAAGGACAATAAGGAGATATTTGACAAGAAGGGAGCCTTCATACCGGGCGTTAACTTCACGGGTACGCAGAGCGGAGTCAACTTTGTCGCAAATGACAGTACGGACAATGACGCACTGTTCCTAAATATAAATCTTGAGATTAAGAGGGATCCGGGTGACAAAGTCATAAATGTATACATGATAGACAGAAAGGTATATACGAACGCGGATTATTCGGATGTACCTACGGAACTTATCATACCGTCTTCGCAGGATGCACATTCCAATCCATCTGAAGTATATGAATGGCTTGTGAAGCTTGAGAGAGAAGAACTGGGCGTTGTCTACTGGAGATGCTTCCTCGGAGATGACGAGATACAGGTATCTGATACGGGAACGACTGATGTGGTTACAGCCAGAGTCCCGCTGTGGGAGCTTCCGACGGATGCTTTCTGTCCGACCTTTATAGCGATGACAGATAAGGGTGCGATCCAGATATATAATGTAGAATACGGTGTTCAGGATACAAACCAGCTTACGGGTATAAGGCTTAACGGAAGACAGGCCAAGATATATAATGCCATAGCTGACATGGCAGGGGCAGTGCCGCCGGAAGAGGCGGAAATGGCTATGCTTACCAACATCAACCTGCCTACGGGCATGATACTTCCACAGAAAACCTTCACTGCATACTTCCACAGAAAACCTTCACTGCAACCATTACAGCAAGTGATGACGGATATGTGGATTATGAATACAAGATGGGAGTTGACCTTGTACAGGGCTCTCTTACTCCCGCAGGATCGTCTGCACCAAACCTTAACATCATTTCCGGTGTGACAGGAATCGTCGTGAACGGTGAATGGGATATGAAGCTTGCAGGTGAAGACAGGCAGTTCGTGGAAACCTTCAATGTGAATGCATCAAGGAAAAACATGGATATCGATGACTATCTGCCTGCATTGTTCAAGGCCTTCCCTGTTAAGTTAAGCTTCGATCCCGATCCTTCCGGAGGTTTCGGATATACCGGAACGAGGACGGTGGACGGAAAGAATGATATGACCAGGGAATCCCAGAGGATGGATGCAAATGCATATGCCGGGATCAAGGGTGAGATCAGCGGCTTCAAGGCGGCAGGCAAGGCATTCCCGGGAGTGGGTACAATACTTGAGTCACTTGAAAAGAGCGGTGCCGCAGATATGGGTGTGCATCTTAAGTTAAGAACCGGAGTTAACGGTACATACAGATACGAGATCGTTCCACCGGCTGAACCGACTGAGAATCTTGATATTGCAGTGGGTGCGGGTGCATCGGCGGGTGTATATGCCAAGGCACTTGGCGGATCTGTGGGTGCGGAGGCCAATGTCAATATAAGCGGTGACAATGACAAACTCCCAGATATGATGGAGATATCCGCAACAATGAGCCCCGATGACGGGTTTAAAATGAAGGAGGTCAAGGGCAAGCTTAACGCCGATGCCAAGATATATATCCAGACATGGGCGATAAACGGAGAGAAAAACTTCGAATTTGTTGACATACCTTTCGATTATAAATTTAACACCGAGGATGATGTAAATGATTCTACAATAGCGATAAATGAGATAAGCATTAAAGAGAATCTGATGTCACGGGGCGATTTTGAGCCGTCAGTATACAACAATGATGCATCAGCAAACGAAAATGTCCTTGCTACAAATTATGTGACCATAGGCGGACACGGATCGGATGAGAGCGGTTCGGGAACCATTGCGGTTACCGACATGGAGTCAAAGGGCGGAAACATGCGTGTGATGCTCGTTGCACGAAACGGTATCGTTGCAGAATCGCCGGAAGCATCTGTCGAAACTCCGGAAGGACTGGGAGACGGCTTTATCGATCCTGTATGCATTACATCTACGGATGGCCTGATAACGGCCTGTGATACCGTGACCTTAAGCGATGGCAGGCTGTTGGTGGTATGGTCTGAGATCGCAGCCTCCGATATGTATAAGACCTGTCCGCCTTCTGCGATAAGGTATTCGACGGGTACAATTGAAAACGGTGTGTGGACGGGTAATGCCACAACCCTGACAGAGGACGCAGGAATGGTTACGGACAGCCTGTATCTGGTTGCGGGTAATAGCGGAGCGGCATCGCTTATAGCAGTCAAGACAGGTGACGGGCCTATGGCTGCAAGACATAACATTTACGGCTATAAGTATTTGGCAGGCGGCTTTACGGGTGAAACCGTACTTGCCGGTAACAAGAGGATATACAGGGCGAAGGCCTGCAGTACGGGTGACGGCGTATTCATGGCATATACCACGGACGAATATGAGGCGGAGGCCATTGTATGGGATAATGCGGGGACCGGGAAATACGGATTTACAGTAAACGGACTTGAGTTTGATGTTGCATCAAACGGTGCAAGGTCGGGTATACTTACCGGTACGGATGACGGGCTGGAACTTCAGATACTGGAGAACGGTGCGTTTAAGTACTACGGTACGGTGGTTTCAGAGATGGCTCCCGGCAATCCGATGTTCGCGATAGCAGATAACGGAAGCTCTGTGATCGGATGGACCACGGAAAATGATACTAAGCTTTATACGGCACAGTTAAGCAGTGGCGGAAACCTGTTAAAGGATGCTGCGATGATAGGTAACGGCGGACGATTCAGCAAGAGTGAGCTGTGCTTAAATGATGCAGACTTAAGCCTGTACGCGGTCAATACAAAGACTGTCGGCGAAACGTTAAGCAGCACGCTTAATGCATATAATATGAAAGCCGAAGCTAATACAGGCACAGAAGTGGAAGTTACAGGCATTGAGGTAACGCCCGATAAACCGGAGATTGTGCGCGGTTCAAAAAAGAGGCTGACAGCTAAGGTCCTTCCCGTTAATGCGACAGAGAAGGGAGTAACATGGAGCAGTGATCATGAAGATATAGCAGTTGTGACCAGTAACGGCTGGGTTAAGGGGATCAAGAAAGGCAATGCTGTCATTACGGTTACGGCAGGAAATGTTTCGGTTAAAGTTCCGGTTGCAGTTGTTGAAAAATCCGGAAATTCCGGTGGAGATGAGCCGGAAGAACCTGTCAATCCTGTAAATCCGGTTAATCCGGTTAATCCTGTCAATCCGGTAAATCCGAGCAAACCCAAAGGAGATTATGAGGGTAAGGAAACCGGTGAGATGTCGGTTGCTTTTACGGATGCTTCGATCAAGGATGGAGTGATCTATAAAGGAACAGCGATAAAACCCGATGTTATTGTTAAGAACGGAGATAAGACGCTGATCGAGGGAACCGATTATTCGGTTAAGTATAAGGATAATGTCAATGCGGGACCTGCCATCGTTACAGTGACAGGCAAGGGCAACTATACCGGAAAGAAGGAACTGACCTTTACGATAAATAAAAAGAATATCGGGGATGCCGATGTGACGGCAGGCAATACAGTTGTCATATCGGGAAGCAAGGCTTCGCCGGTTATCGTTTATAACGGCATTGTGCTCAGATCCGGAAGTGATTATTCGGGAGTAACGAATGATAAGATAAGACAGGATACCGAGATTACTCTTACCGGCCTGGGTAAGAATTATACGGGTACTAAGACGCTGACGATCAAGGCTCTGCCCAGGAATGAAGTAAAAAGCATGGCTGTTGTATTGGCGAAGGGTACTTCATTTACATACGACGGAAAAGAACATATGCTTACAGTTGCCGCACCGGGAGCAGAAAACGGTAAACAGCTTACTGTGACTGATAAGAAGACAAAGGCAGTTCTGACTGAGGGCAAAGACTTCGCGCTGAGTTACGGCAATAATATTAATGCTGGATCTGCCAAGGTAAGAATAACAGGTCTCGGAGCTTACAGCGGAAATGTTCAGAAGACATTCAAGATAAGGCCGGCAGTCTGGACCGGCAGGAAAACTGATGGGGTTAAGAGATTCATTATCACGAATGCTGACGATCTGGCTAAGGGCTACGAATACACAAATATCGGAGTTACGCCGTTCATAGGATTGGCTGCGGTCATTGACGATGCGGCGGAAACACAGTTCAGCCTTACGCCGGGAACGGACTATAAAGTAAGCTACAGCAGTTATAAGAAGCAGGGGACAGGTAAGGCAAAGATTAGATTCCTCGGTAATTATAAGGGATCGGCCATATCCGATGTGACTTATTCGATCAATAAGGCTGAGTTTAATAAGGCTGCCATGCATATTGTGATGGCGAAGGAAATGGTATATAACGCCAAAAAGACTTCAGCGTCGACGTATAAGCTTTCGCCCGGCAAGAATCTGTTCATTGAACTTAACGGAGTGATGCTTAAGTCTAATGAATATGCGGTAAAGTATTATCTTGACGGAACGGAGATCACTAATAAAACCAAGATTCTGCTGCCCGATAATACAGCATCCCGGACCGTTACCGTTAAGATAACGCCCAAGTCTGACAGTAAGACCTATAAGCTGCCGAACGGTGTCAGTGAAGTTGAGATCGGAAGCTATAAGATCATCAGGCCGGATCAGGCAAAGAAGGATATTGACAAGGCTAAGCTTACTGTTATTAAAAGAGACGGGTCAGGAAAGGCCAAGGTGGGTTATACCGGTACGAATATCGGATTTGATCCGAAGGATGCGCTCAGACAGGGAGACATAAGATTTACTCTCGGCAGCGGTGCAAATGCAGTTGTGCTTACGGGAAACGAAGTATATGAGAATTTCGAAGTAAACTATGTAAATAATGTTAACCGGGGAACTGCAGTCATCCTGCTCACGGCAAAGGAAGGCAGTGCCTACAGAGGATGGGTTAAGGGAACCTTCAATATCGGGAAGGGAACATATTAGATGGATGTAAGTTTGATTTCGATGACGGAGCTGGGTATATATCTCAGTTGGAAAAAAGATCCGGCGAAACTTGCATATAATCTGCCGTTTCTGCTGCCGCTGCCTCAGGGTACGGACATAGAGAAGCTGCGCGCCGCATTGGTCAGGACCTTTGCGGCGCACAGAGGGCTGCTTGCGAGGTTCAAGCTTAACGGGAACGGAAGCGTTACACGTATAACGCCGGAAGGTGAACTTGATGAGTCGTCAGTCAGGATAACCATAAGGGATGAAGAACCGAAGTTTGACGAGCTCGTGAAGCCGTTCTCGGATACGGAGGGTGAACTTTACAGGATCGTTATCCTCAAGGGAGACAGTCAGGACTGGCTGTTCATGGATATACATCATCTCGTATTTGACGGCACATCGATGAGGATATTTATAAGCGAACTGAACCGCGCCTATGCAGGTGAGCATCTTGTGGGCGAACAGTTCACAGTATCCGACATTGCAATAAGGGAGCAGGATAAGAGGAAGAGCCGGGCCTTTAAGGAAGCTGAGGAGTGGTACAGGCAGCTTCTTGGTGATAATGAATATAACAGCGTCCTCATACATGATAAGGATGGCAGTGAAAAAAAGTGCGCCTACATAGAGCATAAGCTTTCGGTGGATCCGGAGGAAGTAGCCGAATTTGCCGATTCACTGGGCATAAGGAAGAGTACTTTCTTCGCCGGCGCTTACGGGTATCTTATAGGCCGCTTCTCAGGCAGTAAAGGAGCGTTATACTCAACCGTGCATTCGGGAAGGGATAAGTTTAATGCAGGCACTGTAGGAATGTTTGTCAAAACGATCCCTGTGATGCAGGACTTTTCGAATGACGATAAGATAAAGGAGCATCTCAGGCAGCTTGATGAACAGATCACAGGGAGCCGGAAAGCAGATGTTTTTTCGTATGCCGATATATGTGATAAATTCGCTCCGAATATACCCACGTTATTTGCATATCAGGGTGAAATGTTTAAGAAGATCGATTTTCTGTCAGGGGAGATAAGGACTGAAACGATACCTGCAGGAGATGCGCAGGAGGATATGGTCACGGAGGTATTCCGTGATGACGGCAGATATATCATACGTATCGCTTACAGACGAGATCTGTTTGAACACAGCAGTATAGGCGAGTTCGTGAACTCATACGAAAAGACTCTTAATGAGATGCTTAAGAGGGAGCGGTTATCTGAGGTTGATATTGTTACGGACGATCAGCTGACTGCTCTTAACGGCTTTATTTTAAAGACCGCTGTTGTACCGCGCCATAATGATATCGTTTCAATGTTCCGTGATGCGGCAGCGTCCGATCCGTCTGCTCCTGCCGTCATATTCGGTGATGTGAGACTAAGTTACAGTGAACTTGATATAACAACAGATCGTATCGCATCATATCTTAAAGAGAAGGGAATAGGCAGCGGGAGCGTTACCGCCATTCTCATACACAGGAACGAATACATGGTAAGTGCTTCGCTCGGCGTGCTTAAGTCGGGCGCCGCATATCTGCCTCTTGATCCTTCATATCCGCCGGAAAGGCTCAACTTTATGGTGAAGGATGCAGGGGCGTCATACCTTATAGCAGATAAGGATCTTGCACATATACTTGAAGATTTTGAAGACAGGGTGATCTTAACGGATGATATTCCATCGCTGCCTGCGCCGGATACCGGCTGCAGTGGGACAGTTGTTCCTCATGAGGATGACCTGTTTACACTTCTATATACCTCAGGGTCTACGGGAACTCCCAAAGGAGTGATGCTGGGGCACGGCAATATAGCGAACTTCTGCAGGCATTATGTATCTGAGACCGGTCTTGGCCCGGGCATTGTATGTTCGGCATATGCGAGCTATGGGTTCGATGCGAACATGATGGATATGTATCCGGCGCTTATTTCGGGTGCCTGTGTATGTATCGTGCCCGAGGAAATCAGGATGGACCTTAAGGCGCTTGGTAAGTATCTGGAAAAAAACAATGTGAGCGTTGCATTTATGACGACACAGGTCGGCAGGCAGTTTGCGATGTCAAAATACAGGCCTTCGTGTCTTAAAAAGCTTCTGGTCGGAGGAGAGAGGTTAGCCGATGTTTCGGTGCCTGAGGATCTTGAACTGATAAATGTATACGGACCTACAGAGTGTACTGTTTTTGTTACAAGAAAGATTGTAAATCCACATGAAAGATATTTACGAATACCCGTCGGGAATTCATTTGCAGGAGCAGTTCTCTACGTCGTTGATGAGCACGGAAGAAGGGTACCGCCCTGTGTTCCCGGTGAATTGTGGATATCGGGTCCCTGTGTAGCGATCGGATATCTTAACCGTAACGAAAAGAATGCGGAGACTTTCACTATAAATCCCTTCAGCAGTGAGAAAGGGTATGAGCGTGTATATCATACCGGCGATATAGTACGGTTCCTGCCTGACGGCGAGATAGATTTCATTGGACGCAGTGACGGTCAGGTTAAGATACGAGGCTTCCGTATAGAACTTAGTGAGGTTGAGTCTGTTATACGTGAGCATCCCGACGTCGAGGATGTGACTGTACAGGCATTTGACAACAAGAACGGGAGCGGCAGATATCTTGCGGCTTATGTAGTAGAGAAGGAAGGCAGCAGCATTGAACGGGGTGAGCTGGAAGCATTCATCCGCAATGTAAAACCGCCGTATATGGTACCTACGGCGATCATTAAGATAGATGAGATACCGCTTAACCAGAACCAGAAAGTTGACAAGCGAAGACTGCCTGAGCCGGATGTATCCCGACAAGGAGTAAAAGAAGGCAGTGTGAGGGAGTTTACTGAGCTTGAAAAGGAACTTTTTGAGATCCTCGCACAGGCAACCGGATACGACGGATCGGATATAACAATTCCACTTGTTGAGACCGGTCTTACATCAATTTCAGCGATGCAGCTCATATCGATCCTTTCGGAGCGTTATGGCTTCAGTCCCGATACAGGCAGACTACTGACGGGTATGAGCATACTCGATATAGAAAATGAGATATTTAAGTATCTGATGAGCCGGGACGGTGGTGCAGATATGGTGGCTTCGGGCTTAAAAAGGGACAGGGCGATCTTACGGGCGCCGCTTACTCAGACACAGCTTGGCATCTATCTTGAATGCAGGATGGATGAGAGAAGTGATAAATACAATATCCCCCTGTTGTTCAAACTTGATGATGCCGTGGACATGACAGTGCTCAGGGATGCTGTCAGGACTGCCATCGAGGCGCATCCGTTTATGAAATGCTGTATAGAAGCAACGGAAAACGGCAGCGCTGATATGATCTTAAACCCGGATATTGAATGGGAGATCAAGACAGAAGATACGCAGCTTTCCGATAATGAAATACAGGAGAGGTTTAAGACAGAGTCCGTCTTGTTTAAACTCTCACGAGCCCCGTTGTTTGATATAAGGATAATAAATTCTGCGGGTTCGGGATATCTGTTCATGGTGTTCCATCATATCATCATGGACGGTACCTCTGTTAGTGTTCTCATGGAAGATATTGAATCGGCTTATCAGGGACACAACCTGACTAAGGAGAGTTACGATTCAATGTCGCTGGCGGTGGATGAGGATAGAGAGAGGGGGACGGGGGCGCTTAAGAAAGCCCGTGACGTGTATAACAGGATTTTTGATGGAGTATGCGTTGATTCACTGCCGTATACCGAGAATGTCACGACGCATGAAACAAGGTCACGGTCAGGCGCGGCGGCTGTTTCTTCATATGTACTTGATGGTGTGGACAAGTCATGCATCGATGCTTTCTGCCGGGAAAATAAGGTTACGGAAAATGCGATCTTTACAGCGGCATTTGCTTATATGCTTGCAAGAATGAACGGGAGCGATGAGGCAATGTTTGCATGCGTACATAACGGGCGGACAAGCGCTAAGGTGCTGCGTATCATGGGAATGCTCGTTAAGACCTATCCGTTCTATATCAATATCGATAAGAATTCAAAAGCCGAAGATTTCGTGCGTGCGGTATCATCACGTATCAGGGAACTTACAGCCAATGAGTTGTATTCGTTTGCCGAGGCAGTGAGGGATCATGATGTGAACGCAGACGTTATGTTTGCATATCAGGGTGATTCGTTTAACGGATATACGATCGGCGGTAAGAGGGCAGAGCTTATAGAGATGCCGATAAAGGATGCCAAGGAGCCGTTAAGCGTTGATGTATCAAGGCAAAGCGGTAAGTACAGGATCACCTTCGAGTACAGGGAGGATATGTACACTGCTGCGCAGACAGAATGGATGAGTGGGATATATGCATTGATCGTTCAGGGATTTATTACCCGAAGTACGCTTGGTGACATAGAACTTATGAATGGGCGGAGCAGGGCATTTCTTGATGAGGTTAACGATACGGATGTTAATATACCGTTTATGCCGGTCAGATGCCTGCTTGAAAAAATTGCCGCAGCCTTCCCTGACAGGACAGCTGTGGTATTCGGCGATACAAGGGTAACATATAAAGAATTGAATGAATCTGCGAACAGGATAGCGCACGGGCTTATCGATGAGGGGGCCACGGGGCGTATAAGTGCGCTTATGCTGAAACGCAGTGAGAAGGTATACATGGTGCGGCAGGGAATTCTTAAAGCGGGCAGCGCCTTTCTGTCTATAGATCCGGAATACCCGGATGAAAGGGTAAAGGTCATGGCCGAGGATTCAGGGGCCGCTGTTTTGGTGGTGAGTGAAGCGATCAGGGAAGAAAGGGCTTCGCTTCTGAGTACGCTTAAGTGTCGAGTCCTTACGGTAGAGGATCTGCTTGATACAGAAAAAGTATCCGATCCGGATATAGAGGTACAGAAGGATGATCCGGCTTATTGCATATTTACTTCGGGTTCGACCGGCAGACCCAAAGGAGTGATCTTAACCCAGGGGAATCTGCTCAATTTTCTTGATGCCAATGATAAGAATCCGGAAATATTGGGATATACGGAGTATACGAGAAATTCGTTGGCGCTTGCGGCGATCACATTTGATGTTTCGGTCATGGAGGAATTTATACCGTTATCGCACGGGATGACTGTATGCATGGCTTCGGAAAACGAGATACATGATCCGGAGGCGTTAGCTTCGTTCATGATAAAAAACGAAGTGGATATGATGACGGTCACACCTTCGTTCTTATCAAGCTGCATCGGGCTTCCCGTGATGAGAGAAGCGCTTAGGAATGTGAAGGCATATGACCTTGGAGCTGAGGCATTTCAGGCGCCGCTGTATGATAAGATAATTGCGATCAATCCCGACGCGTATATCATGAACGGGTATGGCCCCACGGAGACTACGATAAGCTGTACAATGGACAGAATTACGGGAACCGGGCTTATCACCATAGGACGTCCGGCTTCCAATGTAAAGGCGTTTATAGTGGATGAATCAGGACACGTTATGCCGCCGCTCATCCCCGGGGAGCTCATTATTGCCGGAGAAGGCGTAGGCAGAGGTTATATAGCAAGACCTGAGCTTAACGAGGAGAAGTTCATTATCTTTGAGGGGCTGCGTGCATACCGTACGGGTGACGTGGCAGCATGGACATCGGACGGGAGACTGAGGTTCAGGGGACGTTCAGATGATCAGGTGAAACTTCGGGGACTAAGGGTTGAACTGTCTGAAATAGAGAATGCTATCAATTCGGTGGAAGGCGTTGATTCAAGCGTGGCAGTCGTTAGAGGAGATGAAGAGAACGCATTTCTCGCAGGTTTCTATACCGCTTCCAGAAAGATCACGGCTGATGAGATAAAGAGTGTGATAAGCAGGATGCTTACTTCCTATATGATACCCGGTGTATTGATGCAGCTTGACAACCTGCCGCTTACCGCAAACGGAAAGGTGGACAAGAGGAAGCTTCCGGAAGTGGCGTTCAAACCTGATACAAGGGAATACAGAGAACCGGTGAATGAGGCGGAACGTGATTTTTGTGCCTGGTTTGCAGAGGTCCTTCACCTTGATAAGGTGAGTGCTAACGCAGGTTTCTTCGAACTGGGCGGTACTTCCTTAAGCGCCTCGGCCATAGCGATGCATGCCAGGGACAAGGGATATAACGTTGTATATGCGGATATTTTCAAGGCGCAGACACCGGAGGCACTTGCAAGGATAGCTGCGGGAGAGACGATGCCTGCCATGAAATCGGATGAAGAGGGGAATGATATTACAGACTATGATTACGATGCCTTAAATATGTCCGATGATCAGGACATTAAATTGAGTGGTATAAAACCTGGCGCCATCGGTAACATCATGATAACGGGAGCCCTGGGGTTCCTTGGGATCCATGTATTGAGGGAATATCTGCTGGGTTATACCGGCACGGTATATTGCATGGCGCGAGGGAAGAACTGTGAGAGACGTCTTAAGTCCCTGTATTTTTACTATTTTTCCGAAATGCCTGACAGGTACTTTGAATCGGGGAGGCTTAAGATCATCACGGGTGACATCACCGATGAAGAGGCGCTTGAGAAGGCAGGAGAGCTGCCTTTTGACACTCTTATCAACTGCGCGGCGATAGTAAAGCATTTTGTTAAGGATGACAGTATTTTTAAGACAAATGTGGGAGGAGTAAAGAACCTCATAAGACTTTGTAAGAAGAAGGGTATACGACTTATCCAGACGTCTACGGTAAGTGTGGCTGGCGAAGGACTGGACGGAACCCCTGCGCCTGATAAGATGCTTAAGGAAAACGAATTATATATAGGACAGCTGATCGATAACGATTATATCCGTTCAAAGTTTCTTGCGGAACGCGCTGTGCTTGAAGCTGTCACTCATGGACTTGACGCCAAAATAATGAGGCTCGGTAATCTTATGGGACGTTCGGCGGACGGCGAATTCCAGATAAACTTCCGAACCAATGCATTTATCCGTTCTCTTGCAAGCTATAAGAAGATAGGGGCTGTTCCTTATTCGATGCTTAATGTATGTACTGATTTTTCGGAGATCGATATGACGGCAAGGGCTGTTCTTAAACTTGCGGGAACTGCGCGCAAGTACAATATCTTCCATGCGATGAACAACCACAGTGTCACCTATGCCGATATCGTTTATTCCATGCGTGAGTACGGGATGAAGGTAGATACAGTAGAGGATGATGAGTTTGAGTCACGCATGGCTTCAGCGGGAGATGCTGCCGGGGCACTCATGGCTTACAGTACGAGGGAAGGGCAGGAAAGGCGCTATATGCTTGGAACAGACTGTTCGTTCACCACGAACGCACTCTACCGCCTTGGTTTTAAGTGGCCCGTGACTGATGAGGATTACATCGTCAAAATGCTCGATGCCCTGAACGGTATGTCGATGATGAGGTGAGTTTACCGAATAGACACGAAAAACGACCGCTTACGCAAAAGCACTGACATTTGGGTTTTTCCATACGTATAATTAAGCAAAGAACAAAACAAAAGCTTCACAGACAAAGTCGGAAGCAAAATCTTAAGGAGGAAAAACAAATGGCAGAGAATAAGAACATGGAACTTAACGATGAGAAGATGGCCAAGGCAGCAGGTGGTACGGGAAGATCCGATGAATATGATATGTACGGGTTTGTAGTGGATAAACTTCCTACCGAGCAGTACGCAAATCACTATAACGTCAAGGGTGATAATGATGAGATCTTCATCTGCTATTACGCAGGAAATGATATTCTCGGTCCCGGAACAGAGGTGGGAATGATCCATATAGCTCAGGACAACGGATGGAAGATTGAACCGATAATGCATATCTGATCCGGGAAGAATTAACGATCGGAAACAGGAACATAAACAAATAAAGTTTTTAAATAAGAAAGGAGAAAGACTATGAACGACAACAAGTATACAGAAATGATCAAGAATTACAGGGAGAAAGCTAAGAATATGGAGCTGCCGGATGTGGACATGAAGGCTGCAACCGGAGGTGTTGGCGGAGCCAATGAGGCAACATGCCCTTACTGCGGCAAGCCTATGGCAGCCGGTAATTATCCCCTCGTCGGACGTGGGTGGAAATGCGCTGACTGCGGACTTACTACCGATTGTTCGGATGCGGAGACAATACAGATCATCCGTTACATGGAGCAGGCGGGCATTACGGATATCGGCTATCCGATATGGTGGAATAAGATCAAATGATCTTATGAGAGACCGGATATATGGGGAATATTGGAGGAAAAGAGAAAAACACGGATTACGTGAACGACAGGATAAGCAGGCTGTATGGCAGCCTGCTTCCTTCGGCTATAGGTTCGCTGCTGACGGCGACTGTGGCATCGCTTATCGATGTTGTCATATTAAGCTATTATCTTGGGCCTGATATGCTCGCAGTAGTAGGATTGTGCATGCCGGTATATATGATGGTCAATACCCTGGGAATGCTTATAGCATCAGGAGCATCAACTTTATATGCGCAGTACCTGGGAGAAGGGAACAGGGAGGAAGGATGTCGATTCTTTACGGCTGCCGTGATGCAGATGTGTATCTGCGGAGGATTACTGATGATGGCAGGACTTTCCTTTACCGAACATGTTGTATCGCTGCTCGGTGCAAACGCAGCGGTCGTGGAGGAAACGGGCGAATATGTGCATGTGCTTTTCTTTTTCATGATACCGCTAATGTTTTATGTATTGCTCCTGTTTTTTGTGCGCATCGATAACGATCCCAAGCGGACGCTGTCAGCAACTATCGTGTGTGCGATCGTGAACATCATACTTGATGTCCTGTTTGTCGGACCGCTTGCCCTTGGAGTAACGGGAGCTGCCATGGCAACATGTCTTGCTTATACGTTAGGGCTTGTGGTCAATATGACGCATTTTATAACCTCTAAGAATTCACTGAGGCTTGTGTTTAACGGACTGTCCGGAAGGAATGTAAGGATATGGAAGGCTGGTATGCCGCTTGCTGTTTCGCAGCTTGGGATGACGGTATCCACAAACATATACAATAATCTGATAATCCGTGCCGGAAATGAAGCGTATGTTGCCGTGTATACTGTGCTTACTCAATTATCCATGATCTCAATGGCGATATACGACGGCATAGGCCAGGCGGCACAGCCGCTGATCGCAGCGGCGAATGGAGCAGGGAAGCCCGACAGGATAAAGAAGGTGTTTAAATACGGTATGAGGCTTGAACTGGTAGGAACCGTAGGACTTGCTGTGATGTATGTCTTGGGAGCCGGCGCAGTGGCGATCCTTTTTTCGATCAGAGAGGGAGAAATGCTGACGCTCACTGTTTCCGGCATACGTATCTATGCGTTATCCGTACCGTTTATGGGATTAAACAGCATCATTATGTATTATTTTCAGGCTCAGGAGAAGGCCGGCAGGGGCCTGCTCATATCGCTTCTCAGCGGCTCTGTCTTACCGGTTTTGGCACTCGTTATCATTATAACTGCGTTTGGTAATGAATACGTATGGTTCAGCTTCGTTACGGCGCAGGCCGCAGCCTTGGGTGTAAGTCTTTTACTATATTGTAATTAAGGCCTTGTTCATATACGGATCATG
>ONRZ01000046.1 GCA_900320345.1 uncultured Lachnospiraceae bacterium
AGTGGCTCTTTAACACGGAGGGATTCATCATCCTCCCTATAATAGTGATCTCATTCGTTGCGCTGTGGCAGTATGTGGGACAGTCAATGATGCTCTATATGGCGCAGATCTCCGGGATAAGCACGGATATATACGAAGCGGCTGCAATAGACGGTTGTACGAAATCACAGGCATTTTTCAAGATAACAATGCCGCTCATCCGTCCCATGATCGCAACGGCTATGTCCCTTAATGCGATAGGTTCTCTTAAGTTCTTCGATCTTGTATATAACATGATCCCCGAGGGATTCTTAGGTGACAAGGCTCATGTTCTTGCAACCCATATGTACACGCAGGCGTTTAAGTTTAACAAGCTCGGTTACGGATGTGCGATCGGTGTTGTACTGCTCGTAATGTGCCTTCTGGTCACACTGATCATCAACAAGTTCGTCAAAGTCGAGAGTTATACCTGAGTATGATCATAAGGGGTACCGCTTGCGGTGGATTCCTTATTAATGGCATCAGGACTCCGTCTGCTTACGCAGCCACCTCATGCCGAAAGATGCCTTAGCGGCGAGCGTATCAAAACAAGTACGAAAGTACCTGTTACCTTATAAAGTGGAGGAGAGGAAAATATGAGTGCAAAAACAGAGACCATTTCGGTGGCAAACCATAAGACCAAAGTAATACACGGATTTATATACGCTTTTCTTATCTTGCTTGCGATCACCTATCTGCTGCCTTTGGCATGGGTGGTGATAACTTCCCTTAAGGATGATGCGGTTTTGATGATCTCCCCGTGGGAACTTCCGGCAAGACCGATGTTTGAGAATTACAGTTTTGCATGGACAATGGGACATTTGGGGACGGCAACGCTCAATTCGTTCATCGTCTGCACGGTGACGCTCCTTTTTTCCATGATCTTCGGAGCAATGGCGGCTTTTGCCATAGCGAGGATGCGCTGGAAATTGAGCAAGCTGGTGCTTACATATTTCATGATAGGAATGATGATACCGGTACACTGCGTTCTCATACCGCTGTTTGTACAGTTTTCATCACTTAAGTTAAGCAATTCGCTTATTGGTATAATAATTCCGTATATAACATTCTCATTGCCTATCACCATTTATATAATGGCGGGATTTTTCGAAGGCATACCTGATGAACTGTTTGAATCGGCATGTATTGACGGATGCTCGGTATACAGGATGTTCACGACGGTAGGCGTTCCCCTTGCGAAGACAGGTTTTATGGTCACGGGACTTATGACGTTTGTGGGAAACTGGAACGAACTCCTTCTTGCGATGGTGTTCATTTCAAAGGAAGCCAAGAAGACATTGCCGGTTTCGCTAACGAAGTTTGTCGGACCGTATCATACCAACTACTGCCAGATGTTTGCGGCGATCGTAATAGCCGTTATCCCGACCATCATAGTATATTGCGTATTTGCGAACCAGATAGTTGAAGGACTTACGGCAGGGGCCGTAAAAGGATAATATTGATCGTAAGGAGGAATGCATGAACAGAGAAGAGGCGAGAAAGAGAGCAAAAACATTGGTCGACATGATGACCGTCGAGGAGAAGGCAAGCCAGCTCAGGTTTGATTCACCTGCGATCGAAAGGCTTGGGATCCCTGCTTATAACTGGTGGAACGAAGCTCTCCACGGTGTTGCGAGGGCGGGACAGGCTACGGTTTTCCCGCAGGCGATCGCAATGGCGGCAACCTTTGACGATGAGATGGTAAAAAAGGTCGGCGAGATCGTATCGACAGAGGCAAGGGCAAAATACAATGCGGTCACCGAGTATGGCGACAGGGATATTTACAAGGGGCTTACGATGTGGTCTCCCAATGTGAACATCTTCCGCGATCCGAGATGGGGACGCGGACATGAGACTCTCGGAGAAGATCCGTACCTTACTTCCAAGCTGGGCGCTGCATATGTAAAAGGTCTGCAGGGCGACGGAGAATGCTTAAGAACTGCGGCCTGCGCGAAGCATTTTGCCGTACATTCGGGGCCCGAAGCGATAAGGCATGAATTCGATGCCAAGGCGAGCAAGAAGGATATGCATGAAACCTATCTTCCGGCGTTTGAGGAATGTGTTAAGGAAGCAAAGGTTGAGGCGGTCATGGGTGCCTATAACCGCACGAACGGCGAGCCCTGCTGTGCACATACGGAACTTATGGAAGACATACTCCGCGGCGAATGGGGATTTGAAGGACATTATGTATCGGATTGCTGGGCAATAAGGGATTTCCATGAACATCATATGGTAACGGCAACCGTTGAGGAATCGGCGGCGCTCGCTCTTAAGAAGGGCTGTGACGTAAACTGTGGAAATACATACATACATTTGCTCAAGGCTTATAAAGACGGGCTTGTTACGGAAGAGGATATAACCAAAGCCTGCATCCGCCTGTATACGACCAGATTCATGCTCGGACTGTTTGATTCGGGCGAATATGACAGCATACCTTATGAGAAGGTTGAATGCAGGGAGCACAGGAATTATGCCATAGAAGTGGCAGGCAAAGCCATGGTTTTGCTTAAAAATAACGATTTCCTGCCTGTAAATAAAAATGCGCTCAAAACTATCGGTGTGATAGGCCCCGATGCTAACAGCCGTGTCGCTCTCATAGGAAATTACCACGGAACGGCTTCGAGATATACGACACTGCTCGAAGGCATCCAGGACGAGGTCGGTGAGAACACAACGGTGCTCTGTTCTCAGGGATCTCATCTGTATCTTGACAGGGTTGAGCCCCTCGGACTTAAGAATGACAGGCTTGCCGAAGCCAGGGTAGTAGCGGATCATTCGGATATGGTCGTTCTGGTGCTCGGACTTGACGAGACGCTTGAAGGAGAAGAGGGTGATACCGGAAACAGTTACGCTTCGGGCGATAAGATCGATCTTAATTTCCCGGAATCGCAGATGGAGCTCGCAAGAGCCGTGATAGCTACCGGTAAGCCCATAGTGCTTGCGGTAATGACCGGTTCGGCGATGGATCTGTCCTTTGCAAATGAGGCGGAAAATGTTAAGGCGATAATACAGGTATGGTATCCGGGTGCAGAGGGCGGTAAGGCCTTTGCGGATATTTTGTTCGGAAAAAGGTCTCCTTCGGGAAAGCTTCCCATAACGTTATATAATTCGCTTGATGAACTTCCGGAGTTCACGGATTATTCGATGAAGGGCAGGACCTACAGATACATGGAGCATGAGGCACAGTATCCGTTCGGCTTCGGGCTTACATACGGAAAGGTATCCGTAAAATCAGCCGAGATAGACATAGCGGATATTAAGAATGCAGGCACGGATTCGAAGGCTCTTGAGGCAGCTGCCGCTCCCATGACGGTTGTTATAAAAAATGAGAGCAACCACTCATTGGAGGAGGTTATCCAGATCTATATCAAGGATAACGGATCTAAGCTGGCAGTAAGGAATCACAGCCTGTGTGCATTTAAGAGGGTAGCTCTTGCGGCAGGTGAAGAGTTAAAGGTCACCCTGCCGGTATCGGGCAAGGCATTTATGGAGTATGACGAGGAAGGCAGAAGGATACTTGACAGTAAGGACTTTACCCTGTTTGCGGGGGTAAGCCAGCCCGACGAAAAGAGCGTGAAACTGTGCGGCGTTAAGCCGGTTGCTGTGAAAGTGGAACTGTAGAAAATAAATATATTTGTAAGGAGGACAGGATATGCTTTACATTGGAGTTGATTTAGGAACAAGTGCGGTTAAGCTGCTGCTTATGGACGGAAGCGGAAAGATCGAGAAGATCGTGTCGAAGGAATATCCCTTGATTTTCCCGCATCCCGGCTGGTCGGAGCAGAAGCCCGAGGACTGGTGGGAACAGTCAATGGCAGGCCTTAAGGAGCTTACAAGTGATTGCGACAAGAGTAAGATTGCAGGCATAAGCTTCGGCGGACAGATGCACGGGCTTGTAGTACTTGATAAGGATGATAATGTGATAAGACCGGCGATACTTTGGAACGACGGTCGTACCGGTAAGCAGACGGAGTACCTTAACAATGTGATAGGTAAGGATAAGCTGTCACAGTACACTGCCAATATAGCATTTGCCGGATTCACAGCGCCGAAGATCCTGTGGATGAAGGAAAATGAGCCGGATAACTTCGCTAAGATAGAGAAGATAATGCTTCCTAAGGATTATCTGGCATATAAGCTCTCGGGTGTTCACTGCACAGATGTTTCGGATGCTTCAGGCATGCTCCTCTTTGATGTTAAGAATAAATGCTGGTCAAAGGAAATGATGGAGATATGCTCCGTTAAGGAATCACAGCTTGCGAAGATATTCGAGAGTTACGAGGTTGTGGGAAATATCAAGCCTGAGATAGCCGACGAGCTCGGATTCTCAAAAGACGTTAAGATAATCGCAGGTGCCGGCGACAATGCCGCAGCTGCAGTTGGAACCGGAACAGTAGGTGACGGTAAGTGCAATATCTCACTCGGCACCAGCGGAACGATATTTATCTCAAACAAGGATTTCGTTGTTGATGATAAGAATGCTCTCCATGCCTTTGCACATGCAGACGGTCATTTCCATCTGATGGGATGTATGCTGAGTGCGGCATCATGTAACAAGTGGTGGATGGAGAATATCATAGGAACGACAGATTTTGCAAAGGAACAGAAGCCGATCACGGATGATAAGCTCGGCGAGAACCATGTTTTCTATATGCCTTATCTCATGGGCGAGCGTTCACCTCACAACGATCCCTATGCGAGGGCGGCATTTATCGGAATGACGATGGATACTACAAGGACCGATATGACTCAGGCGGTCCTCGAGAGCGTATGTTTCGGTATCCGTGATTCCTTCGAGGTTGCAAAGTCGCAGGGCATTAAGATAGAGAGCACGAAGATCTGCGGCGGCGGCGCGAAGTCACCTCTTTGGAAGAAGATGATGGCTAATGTGCTTGGAATACCGGTTGAAGTTATCGAATCGGAAGAAGGTCCGGGTTATGGCGGAGCGATCCTGGCGGCTGTCGGATGCGGTGAGTATGCATCCGTTGAAGAGGCTGCCTCTATCCTACGATGAAATCACTGTTCAGAGCAGAATGATATAATAAGGAGGCAGCGGGATTTCCCTGCCTCCTTTTTAATTGCCAAAAATACGGGTATGAATACATACGGTGATGATGGATTATATAAAAATTTTTAAAGGGGGACGCGGATGCCTTCGATGAGCTGATCCGGCGGTATGATGATGCCCTTATGTGGTATCTGTACGGAGTGCTGCACGACTATCAGGACGCTGAAGATATGATGGTCGAATCTTTTGCAAGAATACTTGAGAAGAAGCCGCGGATTGGAGAAGGCAGCTTTAAGGCTTATCTGTTCAGGACCGGGCGCAACCTTGCGATAAACCTGCTTAAGCATTCAAGACGGCATGAGGTATTCGGCCTTGACGGAATGGATGTGGAAGCTTCCCCTGATGAATCGCCTGATAAGAAGAGTGAGAGCCATGAGCGCAAGGATATCCTGTACCGCTGTCTTGGAAGGATAGAGCCGGATCTTAGGGAGGCACTGTATCTTATCTATCTTGACGATCTCAGTTACAAAGAGGCGGCAGAGGTTTTAAAGGTCAATACGAAGAAAATAGACAACCTGCTTGAACGCGGCAGGAAGCGGATGAGAGATGAACTTAGAAAAGAAGGTCTGACGGATACCGGGATCTGACGGGACAGATATATGATAGAACTTATAGATAACATCATACAGATGATAATGGCAGCCATGGTATTTTCCATCGCTTTTTTCCGTGCGTTCATAAAGTATGAGCGTGAAAGCGACGATTCCCATGAGTGGACGCTTATCGGACTGTTCGCGTTTGAGTATTTCGCAGGCGATCTCTATGATGCTCTTTATGTATATTTTTATGAAACCTCATCACAGTATTTCTATATTTCGGAGTTTTGCTGGTATACGTCATATCTGTTCATGATCCTTCTGCTTGTCCATATGCTTAAAGAAAAGCCGTTTGGGATGGAAAGCCGTTTTCAGTTTCTGATCCCTGTGTTTACGGTCACGATGGCGGTCGTATTCTATGTACGTAACGGCGATCTTGTGGGCAACATTGTCAGTGTACTTATTATGACTGCCGCGATATGGCTGGTCGTAAACGGACTGATAGCTGAAACGCGTAAACCGGATAAAACGTCGCAAAAGAAGCCGTTCTATATCGCATGTGCCGTTATCCTGGCACTTGAGTACGCAATGTGGATAAGCTCAAGCTTCTACTGGCCGGGAGATACTCTCTTAAATCCGTATTTCTGGTTTGATGCATCGTTCTCGATAAGCCTCATCGGGCTTCTTCACACAATGAGCCGTTATCACGGCATCAGTATAGGAAAGGCGGTGAGGAGATGATCTATATAGAGAATGTATATATCTGTCTCGCCGCACCGCTCCTTATCGCCATACTGTGTTTAAAGGACAGGAAAAAAATCCACATGGTCTTCCTGCTCAGTGGTATGACGGCATGCATATTTTCATCTTATATAACGACATGGATGGCTGTGCTTGTCGGGGCAGGGCATGAGTATACCGTTGTCGAGATCGCGCCCTTTGTCGAAGAGGTTGTCAAATTAAGCCCGATCCTTTTTTATCTGTTATTGGTACATCCGCCAAAGGACAGGCTTACGGAGTGCGTCCTTATGGTGTCGGTCGGTTTTGCTACCTTTGAAAATGTGTGTTACCTTTTGAATAATGGATCGGATGATCTTTTAAGCCTACTGATACGTGGTTTCGGTACCGGAGCCATGCATGTGGTCTGCGGAGTCATAGTATCGGCAGGGATCATCTGGCTGTGGGATAATCCATGGCTCCGTTTCATAGGGACGGTCGCACTGTTGTCCGTTGCCATCACATATCATGGAATATTCAATATCCTTGTAAGCCATCCGGGTGCATCTCTTGTGATCGGCGGGATCATCCCGGTATTAACAATGTGCGTGGTCCTTGTTGAGGGTACAAGGAGACGGCCTAAGGATGAAAAGTGATATTTTTTAAAATTTTAAAATTTTTTAAGGAATTTTCCGCTTTCGATTGTCTATATGATTGAAAGCGGTTTTTTTGATTTTTTTTGGAGGAAAGAATCATGAACAATACTGAGGAGAGGATCACAAGGATCCATGAAAGAGCAAAGGAGATAAAGGAGGAGAAGAACCGGAGGCTTATGCAGATAGAGAGTACTGTATCGGCTGTACTCGGTGTTCTTCTTATGGTGATGATCGGGTTATTCAGCAGGGCCGGAAGCGGTGTATCGCAAACGACCGTACAGGATGCAGGATATGCAGGCGCTTCGATGTTCGGATCCACAGCGGGAGGCTATATCCTGGTTGCGCTTGTTGCCTTCATGCTGGGAGCGGTAACAGCGATCCTGATACGTTCATACATGGAAAGGAACAGGCGCTGAACAGGCAGTTATATCATGCGGCAGAAGATATACGGATAAACAACCGGTGAAAAATACAGGAGATCGGAAGACTATGAAGATGAAAAATATCGTAAGAAGAACAGTTACATTAGGGCTTGCGGCAGTGCTGACGGTAACGAGCATACAAGTACCGGCATATGCTGCCGATACGGGCATCGCAGCGGGATTTGCCGCATCGGACATATTTTTGACGGAAGATCTGTCACAGGAGCTTTCGGCTGATCTTAGCGCACCGGATGAAGACATATCGGTTGATGGCCTGTCGGGTGAGATGACTAAGGATGATATCCCGGTGGATGAAGTCCTGACAGATGAAACCGACGGAGCGGAGGATGAACTCGTACCCGAAACGGAAGAGGTATCTCCGGTTGAAGAGATCATATCAGAGACGGCGGAAGAAACGGATACGGTTTCGGAGAATGAGCTGCTGATCGATACTGTTTCCGATGATACGCTGCTTCCCGAGACGGATGGAGGAGAATCATGGATAGGAACAGGTACTGAGAATTCTCCATGGGAGATATCGAGCCTTAGTGATCTTACTGTGTTAAGGGACAGGGTAAACGCAGGTAAGTCATACAATGGAAAATATTTCATTATGACAAATGATATCGTTCTTACCTCAGATAACTGGGAACCGATCGGAAATCATAACTATATCACGGATCAGAATTTTGTATATGCAGCATATTACGATTTCGCGGGGCATTTTAACGGCAACGGGCATAAGATAACCGGTCTTAAGATAACCGGGAGCGGAAATTACAAGGGACTTTTCGGACGTGTGACAGGAACTTTATACAGGCTGACAGTGGAAGGAAGCGTATCAGGAGGAAGTTATGTCGGCGGTATAGCCGGTTCCGATGCGGGAACGATCGAATTATGCGAATTTAACGGAAGCGTGACGGGCAGCGGGGAGAATACCGGAGGTATTACCGGCTGTTTGGAGCATAGTTCCGAATATGTTGTGGGGGCGTCCAATACGCGTATTGAAAACTGTATGAGCAGGGCATCGGTCAGCGGAAGTAAAAATACGGGAGGTATCGCCGGCAGTAAGGACGGAACGATCAAAAACTGTACCCACATCGGAAATATTACGGGCAGCGGAGAGAACACGGGAGGTATTGCAGGGCTGGATCAAGCGGGTCTGATCGAGGGCTGTCTTAATTCGGGCGAAGAGACAGTGGATTCACAGACACAGACATACAGTATAAACGGCGGCAAAAATACAGGCGGTATAGCCGGAAACAGTACAGGCGCGATCGAAAACTGCACCAACGCAGCTGCGATTGCGGCTGATAAAGAATATATAGGCGGCATCGCCGGAAGAGCCGGAATAAGCATCCGCGGATGCAGGAATACGGGAAACGTAAGCAGCGGTCCCAATAATTATACGGGTGGTATTGTCGGGCATATCAGTAAAAATGATGATAATACAACGTATATCGTTAATGAATTCGGAGTGTTCAGCTGTACAAATGAGGGCAGCATTAACGGTAAGGTAAATACGGGCGGTATTGCCGGAAAGGCCGAGACGTGTGCCGTAACGGATTGTGTAAATAACGGCAAGGTTAACAGTAACGGGAATCAAAGATGCGGCGGTATCGTGGGAGAGGCCGTTTCGGCAGTATCGATCTCGGACTGTACCAATAACGGTGAGGTAAACGGAAGAGAAAATCTTGGAGGCATAGCGGGAGATGCCTATGGTGACTTCGCGATCACCAATTGCGTCAATTCCGGGAATCTGATAAGGACGCAGAATAAAGAAGGGTACAATCAGGGCGGCATAGCCGGAAGAACCCGGAATAAATGTAAAGTCACGGACTGCACCAACTTAGGAGACGTAGGCGGTCATCTTAAAAGCGGAGGAATAGTCGGCTCTGTCGAGAGTGCCGGAGATATAGATAACTGCATTAACACAGGCAAGGTAACAGGTCTTTCGTATGTGGGTGGTATTGAAGGCGACCGCGGAGGCAGCGGAACAACAAGAAACTGCACAAATAAGGGTGAGATAACTGCGGTCAAAGCATGTGCAGGCGGTATTACCGGCAAAAGTGATGGGAATATCGAGTCCTGCATAAATGAGGGGGATGTCACAGGCGATTATTGGGAGATAGGAGGAATTGCCGGATCCGGAAATAATCTTGGCATAAATAGTTGTACCAATAAGGGTAAAGTGAAGACACCGGGATGGGGTGCCGGAGGTATTCTGGGTATTGGCGAAAAAGGGGGGATCAATAACTGCAGGAATATCGGAGAAGTTACGCTTACCGGAGATCCGAATCCGGATATTGATCAGAATTGGTATGACACTGAACAATATGGTCGTTACATAGGCGGTATAGCGGGTGACAGTACGGATTTAAACATATCCTGCTGTCTTAATACCGGTAAAGTTATCGGTGGATATGAAGTGGGCGGCATTACGGGAAATGCTCAAAATACAAATATAACCCTGTGTTTTAACAAGGCTGAGATACAGGCTAATGGAAAGTTTACAAACAATGAGACACATGTCGGCGGTATCGCAGGCCGTGTTCATACGGGTATAATCTCGAAGTGTGCAAATAAAGGGAATGTGTCCGCTCTTACCGGAAGCTGCGCCGGAGGGATCACCGGTAAACTGGAGGGTTCCGAGGGGAAGGCCAATAAGAAAGAAAGGACCATTAACGCTAACAGTGTTGGGGATGCAGAAGTGTCAAACTGCTATAACAGAGGCTATATAAAGGGAACGGATTATGTGGGCGGACTGGTCGGACTTCTGCACTTCTGGCAAAGAGTGAGAACATGTTATAATTTCAGCACCGAGCCGTATTCCGAGAGTGGCAGAAATGTCGGTAAACTGGTGGGAGAATACTACGGTTACCCTTTTGATTCGATAATTCCCGGCGTTAAGGAAACCCATTATGAGGGTGCATATAACACGGTCCGTGAGATCGTCGGGGTATACCAATGTTGCTTTACAGATAATTCCTTACTTCCGGTGGGTTATGATCCCCTCAATCTGTTTGGGGGATACAGATATTTTACCAATGAGCAGATGAAGGATAAAACTCTGTTTGATGAGAAGTTTTCAGAAACAAATGAATACGGAGACTCACTTTATAATACTTGGGTATTCTTTGAAGGAAAAGAAGGCCATTCGCATTTGATATATGATAATCCTGACGATCCTGACGACATAAGCCCGCCAAGATTTATTTGGGATCCCGGTTGGAACAACGGAGGCGCATGGGATATGGGCAAAGACGCCCCCATAATACATAATGAAGACTGGAATAAGATGCCGGGTGCCGGCGGCAAAGGTGGTGTGGGCGGACGCGGCGGAAACGGAGGCCGGGGCGTCAGCCTTGTGATCATAGACAATGAAGATTCATTCAGGCAGTTTCGGGATGATGTAAATAACGGGAAAAGCTATGAAGGAATAGAGGTAAGGCTTGATAAGGATCTGGTACTTTCGGATACTTCATGGACGCCCATAGGAGAGTATCATTTTAAGTCATCAGACAACCAAATTGAATTGGAGCACCCATTTAACGGGATATTTAACGGGAACGGACACAATATGATCCTTTATGTTGTTGAATGCAGCGGAAACGGGGACTGTGCCGGCCTGTTCGGATATATCGGTGAAAAGGGAGAAGTCAGGAATCTTAGGGTTAACTTATATCCGAGTAACGGCGGCCGCGGAAAGTTAACGGCCGGCAAAAAATACGTCGGCGGTATAGCAGGGTTCAGCCGGGGCAGGATAGAAAACTGCGAGTTCTCAGGGGATGTCGAAAATACAAACAGCGGCTCCGACAGTCTGACAGGCGGGATCGTAGGCAGAAACGGTATTGACAGTGTTTATGAAGGCAGTTTTTATGCCCGGATAGTTAACTGCCTGCATACAGGAACGGTTACAGGCAGCGGTATATCAGGAGGCATAACCGGGATAATAAACAGAGGTATTGCAGAGAACTGCATACATTGCCGGGGGGATGTAACAGGCAATACGGCAGGCGGGATCATAGGTGAACTTCGTAATGATGAAGATATCAGATACTGAATATGTCCCAAAGATGAAGAACCGAAAAAACTTGTAGGATTTGCAAAAAACAATGCTCTTATCAATCAGGGACATCAGACACCGACAGGGTGCAGTGTCCTAAGTCCCAGTGAGTTAAAGGACATTGGGAACTTCCCGAGGTTCGGATTTGAAACGGGCTTTGATATCGGCTATGAAGCAGGTCATACATGGGGAATGGGCAAGTATTATCCCACGCTGCAGTCGTTTGGGGTACCTGTGACACTCGTTGCAAATAACGGGACAGGAGACAGTAAGGCAGTATGGCTCCCAAAGGAAGATATGTATCTTCCGGATTGCGACTACACGAAAAAGGGAAGCAATTTCAGCGGATGGAATACTGCAGAAGATGGCAGCGGGACAGCTTATCCTGACGGAGCGAAGGTAAATGACGGAGATATATTGTATGCACAGTGGGAAGATCTGCCGCTTACGGTAGATGAGATATCTTCGCAGCAATATACAGGTAACGCCATAACGCCTGATATAACAGTAAAGGCAGGAGAAGAAATACTTAGTGAAGGTACAGACTATACCCTGGCATTTTACTGGAATGTCAATGTGGGAGTGGCGTTTGTGTATGTTAAAGGAAGGGGGATCTTTGAAGGCAGGGAAGCGTACAGATATTTTAATATAATCCGGGCAGAGTCACAAATGACAGCTCCTGCAGCTAAGAATCTTATATTCACGGGAGAGCCTCAGGAACTGGTGACACCCGGAACTGCTAAGGGCGGAAAGATGTTGTATGCGCTTTCGGATAGCAACATCATAGCTCCTGAAGCAGATGCATATTCAGAGGATATCCCAACAGTAAGAAACGCAGGCAATTATCATATCTGGTATTATGTGAAGGGTGATGATAACCATAGGGATACAGTTCCTGAATCTGTATACGTGCAGTTTAAAGAGACTGAATATAAGGGCAGTAAAAATGCGGTTATCTATGTACCGTGCAGCGGAGTAGAGAATTCGAAATACAAGCTGCCTGATCTGCCGGAAGAAGATATGTATTATCGAGTATTCAGTATTGGAAGCAGCACCCCGGAATGGATAGGCTTACATGATATCATACCTCAAAATAGTACAACACTTGTCTATAATACAACTGCCGTAGATGCCGGGACGGAATATGATATAGACTTGTTTGTGGATGGTGGTTCCAATTATAAGGATTATTATTATAAGGTTAAATTGATCGCTAGTACCAAGACCGATGCAGGTATCGTCATCGAAGGCGGAGACAGGAGCATAAACTATACGGAGAATGATCTTACACTTAATGCTTCCGTTAAGAATGCAGGGACAAACGGCATTTGGACATGGACAGCCTGCAAAGAAGACGGTTCGGCGCATGATGGACTGAGTATTACGAATGATGGCAAGATACATTTGGAACACCCGTTTGAAAAGGCTGTCATCAAGGCTCATTACGAGTCTGATGATACCGTGGGAGATGCAAGCTTCTTTTTGAAAGTCGTTCCAAAACCCGTTGAGCTTAAATGGAGTGACATGGAATTCATTTATGACGGACAGGCACATAAGCCTGCAGCAGCGACGGCAGACGGAAACCCTGTAAAAATAGAAGTGAACGGCGAAGGGACGAATGCCGGAACCTATACCGCAACAGCAACCTTATCGGAGAACGGAGTACCCAGATATACGATAAAGGCAGGACAGGATAAGTGTGATTTTACCATAAAGAAGAGAGATATAAAGGATGCCGAGATAACGCTTGGCGGTGAGCTTACCTATAACGGTACACAGCAGACACAGGCAGTGACGCAGGTTAAGGTCGGTGATACCGTTCTTGATCCTTCCTCATATATGATTCAGGGTGATAAGGTTACCAATGCAGGCGTGCATACCCTCATGGTTTTCGTAAAGGAGGAAACTGATAACTACGGAGGATATGCACAGAAGGAATTTACGGTCGCAAGAAAACAGATCACGCCGGCAGTTACCTTAAGCGGTAATTATATCTATACGGGGAGTCCGATAACTCCTGAGTTCATCGTGGATCATAACGGAACGGGGATCGGTGCTCATGATTATGATGTGAATTTAACCGATAACCTTAACGCAGGTACGGGAAAGCTCACGATATCGCAGAGTAAGGACGGCAACTACGGTTTCGAGCCAAAGACTGTTGAATTCACGATAGAAAAGGCTGACCATGAGGATATGGAAATGCCTGAAAACATGGAAAGGTATGGCAGGAACGGAGAAGTGAACATCAACAGCCTTATAGAAGAAGGAGGCTCATTAGGAAGCATCGCCGTTACGGATAACAATGGCATATTCGACGGAAAGCCTGTACTGAGCGGCGGGACATTGCAGTTTAAGCTTATAGACGATCATAACAAGATAGGCAGGAATGCCGTTATCGTAGTCCCGGTATCAGGCTGCAGAAATTATAAGGATTATAAGGTCATGGTAACGATAGGCGTTACACCTGACGAGAATTATGCGGAGTTTGATAAGAAATTCAAGGAAGAAAACGGCACAACGATACCCGTTTCTTCAAATATTATAGTCGGTGACGACGGAAGTACCGAAACAAAGGTAACGGTAGGCGGCAAGGAAGTATCGGAAATAACCGTCGATAAGGATGGCAATGTTAAGGCTGAAACGAGCATATGGATAAGCGGACTTACCGAAAGCTACAGATATACGGGAGAGCAGATAAAGCCCGAACCGGTAGTTTACGACGGCACACAGAAGCTTGAAAAGGATAAGGATTATACGCTCAGTTATAAGAACAATACGAATGTTACCGCAGGGAATAAGGAAACTTCGCTAAGCGTTAAGTTCAAGGGCAATTACAGGACCACGCCGGCAAAGACGGTGAAGTTTAAGATCGAGGCGGCTAATCTCGGTAATGTGGGAGGAAACGACGTTGACGCGGCAGCTTCAGGCCTGACAGTTGCGGCAACTGGAAGGGAATTTAAGCCCGTACCGGTTGTTACCTGGACAGTTTCCGGAAAGAGCATCAATAAGAACAACTTCACCTATACATACTATGATCCCGCAGGGGCCAAGATTACAGGCGTTAAGGCACCGGGAATCTATACGGTTGTTGTTTCTCCTAAGAATCCGAATTTTACCGGCAGCTCGAGCGCAACGATAACCGTGACCGGAAAGGATGACAGGAATAAGCTCCTTTCCAGAGCTTCTGTAAAGATAAACACGTTTACATACACTGCTTTACCGATCACTCCCGGAGCTGATGCATATTCGGTTAAACTTAACGGGAAGTCACTTAAGTACGGCACAGATTTTAACGTGAAGGTACTTGGAGACAATGTCGAGCCGGGCAAGGTAAACGTGATGCTGACGGCGCTGCCCGGAAGTCCTTCGGGATGCATAGGGGAAAAGACAGCGACATTTACCATAAAGAAGGGGCGTAAATTACTGCCCGCGGGAAAGGATTCTGCATTTTCCTATCGCTTAGAGGAGAAGGTTTCCTATGCAAAAGGTGGGACCAAGCCGCAGGTCATCGTTAAGGATGGGAATAAGATCCTGACTCCGGGCGAGGATTATACGTTAAACTTTAAGGACAATAAGGCGATAGCGGCGCCTGTGACAAATAAGAACGGCAAGGTTACCGGTCCTCATGTTGTCGTTAAGGGTAAGGGAAAATATAAGGACAGCGTCACACTGTATTTTACCGTGATAGAGCGTGACATCACACAGATCGCGGAGAATGGCGGGAGCTTTGGCGCAGATGACAAAGCTGTTTCTAACAAGGGCTGTAAGAAGCCTGTGGTAACGATCATCGATACAGACGGCAGGAAACTTAAATCGGGAACCGATTTCTATATCGTAGAAGACAGTTATGCGCTAAAGGATGCTGCCGGCAATGTTAAGGATCTTTCAGCTGCTTCGGATGGTGATACCGTAACCGTAAGTATAGCCGGTAAGGGTAAGTATAAGGGAAGCATCCCCGTAAGCTACCGATATGTCGAGGCATCAAGGATGTTAAGCAAGGCAAGAGCAGGCTCGATAGCAGCGAAGCCTTACACAGGAAATGAGACAGTGCTCTCAAAACAGGACTTTGAGAAGCTTCTCTATACCGGAAGCGGCAAGTCTGTCGTCTGTCTTAAGCTTAACGAGGATTATGAAGTATTAAGTTACAGCGACAATATAAAGTGCGGCACCGCTAAGATAACCTTAAAGGGCAAGGGAAAATGGGGCGGCACAAGGACGCTTAAATTCAAGATAACGTCGAAGAAACGCGGATATGCCGGATCTCTTGTCGGAGGAGAGTGGAAGTGAGTCACGGGGACAGGTTCCCTGACTC
>ONRZ01000089.1:0-4267 GCA_900320345.1 uncultured Lachnospiraceae bacterium
TTGACCAAAAAATAACGATAAAGGAGAAGGGTTATGAAAAGTTATGTAAAAAGGCTTGTTTATGCGCTTTACAGAAGAAGAGAGAAGATACTGATACTTCTGGTTGGACTGTTTTTCGGAATGATCGTGGGCATTTTTCTTGCTCCGGTTAAAAACGGTGTGACCATAGGGAGTTACAACGGCAATCTGGAAGGCAGGAAGGAAGAGGATGAATTCCACGAAGATCTGGCTATGGAAATGGGAGAATTAAGATAATATGAAGAAAGATAAGTATGTTGCCTACGTTTCAACATATACAAGGGAAGATGACTGGGGAATAAGGATCTATGATGCCGATGTATCGGAAGGCAGGCTTACCGAGAGGGAGCATGTATCGATCACGAATTCATCATATCTTACAATTTCCCATAACGGCAGGTTTATCTACTCCATTACCGATATGGGTGTTGAGTCATTCAGGATACTTAAGAACGGAAGTCTTGAGCCTGTAAACAAGGCTTCGATAAACGGGATGAGAGGCTGCTATATTTCGACGGATTATACGGATAATTACCTGTTCGTGGCAGGGTATCATGACGGCAAGATCACGGTCCTTAAATTAAACGATGACGGTTCGGTAGGCGGTATCACGGATGAGGTCTTCCATAAGGGTATAGGAAGTATTGCGGAGCGCAATTTCAGACCGCATGTCAGCTGTGTCAAGATGACAAGGGACAATCATTATCTGTGCGCATGCGATCTTGGACTTGACCATGTCAATATCTACAGGTTTGACACAAACACCGGTAAGATCAAACTGGCAGATGTCGTAAGGTGTGAGCAGGAATCGGCACCAAGATATATCAAGTTCCGCAAGGACGGGAAATTCTGTTACATAATCCATGAGCTTAACAATACCATAGAAGTATATTCGTATGAAGAAGAAAACGGAAATCCCGTCTTCAATAAGATCCAGAAGATATCAACGGTAAACAATTATCATGCTGGAGATTCCGCGGCTTGTGCAATGAAGTTTTCGTATGACAATAAGTTTATCTTCTGCTCAAATGCAGGGGATAACAGTGTGGGAGCATTTTCCATAGATGATGAAACAGGCATGCTCACAAAGAAATTCGTACTGCCGATAAGCGGTGATTATCCGAAGGATATAGCGATATTCCCGGATTCGAAACATCTGGTATCACTCAACCATGAGACTGATACAATGACGTTCTTTAACGTGGATCTTGAAAATAATACACTTATAATGAACGGCCCCGAACTTAAGGTCAAGAAGGGCAACGGGATAGTCATCATGAAGGTGATGGACGAAAAATAGATATTCAGGGAAAGGAAAAAACGGATGAAGAAGAGGATAACGGCATTGTTTCTGGCTTCTGTTATGGTGTTCCAGACGGGATGTTCCGCAACGGTGGCCATGGATGAAAACGGTAAGGTTACGGTTGACGGAGTTCCTATAGAAGAACTTGCGGAACAGTTCGGAGTTCTTGGCGGCGACAAACAGGAAGAGCAGGCAGATGAAGATGGACAGGAGGTTTCTCCTGAAGAAGATGAGACCGCTAAAAAGGCCCGGGGCGGAAAACCATGGATAGATTCCGATATTAAGTCAAATATATCGGAAGATTTAAAGACCGATCCAAAGGATGATTTTCATCTTTATGCAAATAAGGAATGGCTGCTTGATAATGAGATACCCGAAGGTTATTATGACTGGTCTCATTATACAGAGAGGGGACTTGAGGTTAAGAAACAGTGCATGGAGCTTCTTAAGGATGAAAGCATAGAAGGACACGATGCAAAGCTATTAAGAACTTATAACAGCCTTATCCTTGACTGGGATACGAGGGGAAAACTCGGTGTGTCTGAAATAGAGGATACATATAAGAGACTTCTCGGGATAGAGAGCATCGATGATGTAAATGACCTGTACGAAGAAAAGGAGATGTTAAATAAGATCGATACTTTTTTTGGGTACGAGGCGACGACAGGGTTTAACGATCCGGATCTTTATGTGATCGGGATCTATACTCCGGCACTTTTGCTCGATGATTCGGCCGAGTATAAGGACAGGACCGAATACGGGGACATGTTATACGGCTTCGGTAAAGATGCTTTTGTATATATGGCAAAGAGAATGGGAATGCCTGAAGATGATGCCGTGAAATGTTATGAAGATGCAATTGATTTTGAGGCAAAACTTGCGGAAGGCATATATACAACAAAAGAAACCAAACAGGATGATTATATTTCGAAGATCAATAATGAAATGACTTATGAAGATCTGACCGATCACTGTAAGAACTTTCCTATAGGAAGGATCCTTGATATTGATGGGTACAGCTATGACGGCAGCTATTTAGTCATAAGACCGGATTATTTCAATTTGTTGGACGATCTGTATACGGATGAGAATATAGACGGTATAAAGGCCTGCCTGATAGTGAATTATCTTCTTGGATATAAAGGCAGCATAGATAAAGATTCCTATGATCATTCAAATGAGATCAGGAATAAGTATTTCGGGACGAGCGGATCTCTCCCTGATGACGAAATGGCCTATAACAGGGTCAACGGAGCATTGCCGACTTCAATGCAGAAGGTCTTTATCTCAAAATACGGATCCAAAGAAGATAAACAGAAGATGGAAGATCTGTGCAGGGAGGTAATAGACACATACAGGGAGATGCTTGAAGAAAATGACTGGATTTCGGATGAAGCCAGGGAAACTGTGATAAAGAAACTTGATAATATGACAATACATGCGGCTTATCCGGATAAATTCAGGGATACTTCCAATATTGATATAGAAGGCTGTTCTCTTATAGAAGCACAACGTCGTTTGCGTGAATATGAAAAGGAATATAATAGGAGCCTTATAGGTAAAAAGATAGATAAGGAAATGTGGGCTGAGAATTTTGATATCCTTTCCTGCAATGCCTTCTACGATTGGACACAGAATACAATAAACATGATCATCGGTATGATGGGTGAGCCTTTTTATTCTAACGACATGTCAACAGAGGAGTTATACGCTTCAATCGGAGCCTTCTGGGTAGGACATGAGATATCGCATGCATTTGATTCAAACGGTGCACAGTTTGATGAAAACGGCAATTTAAGGAACTGGTGGACCGGGGAAGATGAAGAAGAGTTTAAGAAGCGTGTAAGGAAGATGGATGACTACCTTGACGGCATTATCGCATTTGGTGATGAGCATTTTATAGGAACAAATATAGATACGGAAATGGTCGCCGATATGACCGGATTACAGTGTGCTCTCAGAATGGCATCCAAGGTTGAGGGATTTGATTATGACAAGTTCTTTAAAAAGTATGCACAGATGAATGGCTGTCTCGGAGTCTACAGCGAGGAACTGTCGACACTTAAACAGGATGAGCATCCTCTCGAATATGCCAGGACGAATGTACCCGTACAGCAGTTTGAAGAATTCTACGAAACATATGATGTGAAGGAAGGCGACAATATGTACCTTGCTCCGCAGGACAGGCTGATAATATGGTGATCTGAATATACCGGGTTTTTATGTATGTATTTAACAGTATATTTTTCGCAGATTGTCAAGCCTTGAAGACATATTGCCGATGAGCAGATCGATAACAGTGAGGGCTGCCATGGATTCTACGACCACCACCGCGCGTGGTACGATAATGGGATCGTGGCGGCCCTTTATATTTATATTAATATCATCGCCATTTTTATTTACCGTTTCCTGAGTCATGCTTATCGAAGGAGTCGGCTTGAAATGAGCACGAAGGATGACCTCGCTGCCATCCGATATACCTCCGAGTATCCCTCCGCTGTGGTTTGTTTTCTTTTCAATCTTACCGTCTTTTAAGGTAAAGAAGTCATTATTATCATAACCGGTTGAAGAGGACACGGCAGTACCGTCACCTATCTCAACTGCCTTAACGGCGCCTATGCTCATAACAGCCTTGGCAAGTCCGGCATCAAGCTTGTCAAATACCGGCTCGCCGATACCTGCAGGAAGACCGATTATCCTGCACTCGACACTTCCGCCTGCCGAGTTGCCTTCCTTTCGTAAATCGTCAAGATAAGCCATTGCCTTTTCGGCAGCGTCTCTGTCCGGCATATACAGAGGATTTTCCAAAATATATTCTGTGTCAAAATTTTTTGGATCCGCCTTTATCATGCCGACTGATAAGGTATAAGTAAGGAATGATATACCGAGTTCCTTAAGGATCTTTGATGCTATCGCACCTGCAGCAACACGGCCTATCGTTTCACG
>ONRZ01000089.1:4283-10705 GCA_900320345.1 uncultured Lachnospiraceae bacterium
AATCCGTATTTTAAGTCGAAGGTAAGGTCGGCATGCCCCGGCCGGTAATATGTTGAGATCTCGGAATAATCGGATGAATGATGATCCTTATTATATACGATAAGGGATATCGGGGTTCCGGTGGTAAGTCCTTCAAATACGCCCGATAAGATCTTGACTTCATCACCTTCGGCTCTTGCAGTCGTGTATTTGGACTGACCGGGCTTGCGCCTGTCAAGGAAAGCCTGTATATCAGCTTCGTTAAGCTTAAGTCCCGCAGGACATCCATCAACCACGACACCGAGCGCGGCACCGTGTGATTCTCCCCATGTGGTTATCTTAAATGCGTTTCCGAATGATGATCCAGCCATGATCGTCTCCTCTGTCGTACAATAATCATCCTTATACTGCAATAATATTTATATCAGAAGTTCTATAAATTGTAAAACTTTTAAATATATGATATTCTTTCTCTTGTCTGTATGGCAGGAAGAGTCGGTCGTGCAGATGCTTTGGGAGAAGGTACACAGTTCGTTAACGGGAATGGAACAGATGATTAAGATCGTTTTAATGATAAAAAAGATCGCGTATCTTACTGCGGTGATCCTGATCACTGCTTTACCGGCAGCGGAAGCTGTTTATGCCGCGGATACCGGAATAACCGTGAATAATTATATTACCGAACCGGAGAAAGCTTTTACCGCACAGGATCTGCGACGTATACTTGACAGATCGCTGTCGGTTAATGAGACGGAAAATGCCGGCAAGGAAGACTCTTCGGAGAAAAACGGTAAAGAAGTCGAAAAAAAAGAAGGCTATCCTGAAGGTGATACTGTGTCAGGAGACGGAGCGGATACGGAAGATGAAAAAAATGAGGGCAGTGAAGAGAACGGCTTGTTTATTCCTGAAGAAGGAGATGAGTGGATGCTTCTGCTTGTAAATAAGCAGAATCCGATCCCCGATGATTATGCTCCCGAACTTACTGATGTAAACGGAAGCATAAAGATAAGGAGCGAGATAGCATTACCGCTTTCCGAAATGTTTGATGATGCCGAAAAGGACGGCGTATCACTCATGGTATGCTCGGCATACAGAAGTCATGAACATCAGAGGGAACTGTTTGACAGAAAGATAAGGAATTATACGGGAAGAGGGCTGTCATACCTGGATGCGTTCAGGATAGGCTCATACTCGGTGATAATCCCGGGAACAAGTGAACATGAGCTTGGGATGGCTCTTGACATCGTCACACCGGGCTATATGAACCTGAATGAAGGATTTGCGGATACTTCGGCAGGAAAGTGGCTCAAAGATAATGCATATAAGTATGGTTTCATATTAAGATATCCCAAGGGTAAAGAGTATATAACGGGAATAATCTTTGAACCCTGGCATTACCGTTATGTCGGTAAGGAGGCCGCAAAGATAATAACACAGAAAGATCTCACGCTGGAAGAATATATTGAAGAGATGGAATACCGGTACGACAATGAATAAGGAGATGCCGACGGAAAACCGTGAAAGTCAAAGGGTGATCATATGCAGTATAAGATATTGAAAACTGAAGGAAGAGCAAAGCGTGCCGAGATGGTCACGGTACACGGAGTCATACAGACTCCCGTATTTATGAACGTCGGTACCGTTGCGGCGATAAAGGGAGCGGTATCCACGGAGGATCTTGAGCGTATTGGAACTCAGGTCGAGCTAAGCAATACTTATCATCTTCATGTAAGACCGGGAGATGAAGTGGTAAAGAAACTGGGTGGTTTACATAAATTCATGTCATGGGACAGACCTATACTTACGGACTCCGGTGGATTCCAGGTGTTCTCACTGAGTTCGCTCCGTAAGATAAAAGAAGAAGGAGTATATTTTAATTCCCATGTGGACGGCAGGAAGATATTCATGGGACCCGAAGAAAGCATGAGGATACAGTCAAACCTGGCTTCCACGATCGCAATGGCTTTTGATGAATGTCCGAGTTCCCGTGCGGAAAAGGAATATGTACAGGCATCAGTTGACAGAACGACAAGATGGCTTGAACGCTGTAAATGTGAGATGAAACGTTTGAACGGACTTGATGATACCATAAATAAGGAACAGCTTCTGTTCGGGATAAATCAGGGCGCTGTATTTAAGGATATAAGAACAGAGCATGCAAAAAGAATAAGCGAAATGGAACTTGACGGTTATGCCATAGGCGGACTTGCAGTCGGTGAGACGCACGAGGAGATGTATGAGACGATAGAGGCCGTGGAACCGTATCTTCCCAAGGATAAACCCACATATCTCATGGGCGTCGGTACTCCGGCAAACATCCTTGAAGCGGTAGAGCGCGGAGTGGATTTTTTCGACTGTGTCTACCCTTCAAGAAACGGAAGGCACGGTCATGTTTATACGAACAACGGCAAGCTTAATCTGTTCAATGCAAAATATGAGCTTGACGACCGCCCGATCGAGGAAGGATGCGGCTGCCCGACATGCTCAAGATATTCAAGGGCATATATAAGGCATCTTTTAAAGGCAAAGGAGATGCTCGGGATGAGACTCTGCGTGATGCACAACCTGTATTTTTACAATATGATGATGAGTGAGATAAGGGATTCACTCGATCACGGGAATTTTGCGGCGTATAAAAAAGGAAAGCTTGAAGGATTTGCAAAAACACTTGATGAATAAAACAAATTTGTGTATTATTAGAAAAGTGTTTAAATATGGAGGTATATTATGACGGTATTATTGGCACAGGCAGCGGGAACCGGAACGGGTTCGATCCTTTATATGGTAGGATGGATAGCATTATTCGGCGTACTTATGTATTTTATGTTCTATCGTCCCCAGAAAAAGGAACAGGCAAAACGTGACGCACTTATGTCAGACCTTGCGGTAAATGATTACGTGCTCACATCAAGCGGATTCTACGGAGTGATAATAGATATTACGGATGATACTGTTATAGTTGAATTCGGTAATAACAAGAACTGCAGGATCCCTATGAAGAAGAGCGCCATCCAGGAAGTGGAAAAACCCGGCGCGGAATAAACATACGGATATAAATGTGATGGTTTGGGGATGCCTGTAGGGGCATCCTTGTTCTGATTTATATAAGGTAGTGTAAAGCGGATCATGAAATCTGAGAGCCGTCATAAGTAATCCGCCGCAAGCGGAACCCCTTATGACAAATCAGTGAAAGGTAAGAAAATGAAGTACAGGATAGCAAGTATCAAAGGAGACGGGATCGGTCCCGAGATAGTTACCCAGGCACAGAAGGTATTAAACAGTGTCGGAGAAAAGTACGGCCATGAGTTTGAGTTTGTTGAGCTTCTGATGGGAGGCTGTTCAATAGATGTGAACGGAGTACCGCTTACGGAAGAGACTATAGAAACGGCAAAATCCTGTGACGCTGTACTTATGGGATCCATAGGAGGTGACACGAGGACATCACCGTGGTATAAGCTTGAGCCTTCGAAGAGACCGGAAGCGGGTCTCCTTGGTATAAGGAAGGCGCTTAAACTGTTTGCGAACCTCCGCCCCGCCTATCTGTATCCGGAACTTAAGGAAGCCTGTCCTCTTAAGGAAGAAGTGGCCGCAAAGGGATTTGATATGATGATGATGCGCGAGCTTACGGGCGGTCTGTATTTCGGAGAAAGATATACAAAGGAAATAGACGGGGTGATGACGGCTGTCGACACTCTTACCTATAACGAGAATGAGATCAGGAGGATCGCGATAAAGGCATTTGATATTGCCATGAAGCGCAGGAAAAAGGTAACTCTTGTGGATAAAGCCAATGTTCTTGATTCGTCAAGGCTCTGGCGTAAGGTAACAGAAGAGGTTGCGGCGGATTATCCCGAAGTCGAGTTTCTCGTAATGCTTGTCGATAACTGTGCGATGCAGCTTGTAAAGGATCCGGCGCAGTTCGATGTTGTTCTTACGGAGAATATGTTCGGCGATATCCTCTCCGATGAGGCTTCGATGATAACCGGATCAATAGGAATGCTTCCGTCGGCTTCTCTTAACGAGACAAAGTTCGGACTGTATGAGCCTTCGGGCGGTTCGGCACCGGACATAGCAGGCAAGAATATAGCCAACCCGATAGCCACTATATTAAGTGCCGCAATGATGTTAAGATATTCATTCGATCTCGACAGGGAGGCGGATGCAATTGAGGAAGCCGTAAAGAAGGTACTCAGGGAAGGTTACAGGACAATAGACATCGCCAAGAGCGGAGAACCTCAGGTCAAGTGTGATGAGATGGGCGATCTGATAGCCGAAAGGATATAAATCAGGAAAAGCCGGGGAAAGCCATGGGGACGGTTCTTTTGGCTCACTCCGGGGATACAAAGTCATAGACTGAAAGGATAAGATCAGGAGGAGAAAAAATGGTAAGTGATAACATGAAATGCGGTATGCAGCAGGCACCGGCACGCTCACTTCTTAATGCACTCGGATATACACCCGAGGAGATAAAGAAACCCATGGTAGGTATCGTGTGCTCATATAACGAGATAGTTCCGGGACACATGAACCTTGATAAGATAGCAGAGGCTGTAAAGCTCGGCGTTGCGGAAGCCGGCGGAACACCTGTAATGTTCCCTGCGATAGCGGTGTGTGACGGTATTGCGATGGGCCATATCGGAATGAAGTATTCGCTTGTAACAAGGGATCTTATTGCGGATTCGACGGAAGCCATGGCTATCGCCCATCAGTTTGATGCGCTTGTCATGATTCCCAATTGTGATAAAAATGTACCCGGTCTCCTTATGGCCGCGGCAAGAGTAAACATTCCGACTGTTTTCGTTTCCGGAGGTCCGATGCTCGCGGGACATGTAAAGGGACGCAAGCGCAGCCTTTCATCAATGTTTGAAGCTGTCGGTGAATACGCTGCAGGCAAAATAACTGAAGCTGATGTTACCGAATATGAGGAAAAGGTATGTCCTACCTGCGGATCATGCTCGGGAATGTACACCGCAAATTCGATGAACTGTCTTACGGAAGTACTCGGAATGGGTCTTCCCGGTAACGGAACCATCCCCGCAGTATATTCCGAGAGACTTAAGCTCGCAAAGCGTGCGGGATATGCGGTAATGGATATGCTTAATAAAAACATACGTCCCCGTGATATCATCACGAAGGATTCTATCTTAAATGCACTTACCGTGGATATGGCACTCGGATGTTCAACAAATTCAATGCTCCATCTTCCCGCGATAGCACATGAGATAGGCTTTGATTTTGATATATCGTTTGCAAATCCCATAAGCGAGAAGACGCCCAACCTGTGTCATCTTGCACCGGCAGGCCCTACTTATATGGAGGATCTTAACGAAGCCGGCGGAGTATATGCGGTCGTAAAGGAACTCTGTGACATAGGACTCATAAATGAGAACTGCATGACAGTTACGGGAAAGACCATAGGAGAAGCCGTAAAGAATGCGGTGAACAGAGATCCTGAAGTTATAAGACCGGTTGACAATCCCTATTCAAAGACCGGAGGACTCGCGGTACTTAAGGGTAATCTCGCTCCGGACGGATCCGTGGTAAAACGTTCGGCAGTTGTTCCGGAAATGCTTAAACATGAAGGACCCGCAAGAGTATTTGAATGTGAAGAAGATGCAATAGATGCCATAAAGGGCGGTAAGATCAAAGACGGAGATGTTGTTGTGATAAGATACGAAGGTCCGAAAGGCGGCCCGGGAATGAGGGAGATGCTCAATCCGACATCTGCCATAGCCGGTATGGGACTCGGATCAACGGTGGCTCTTATCACCGACGGACGCTTTTCGGGAGCAAGCAGGGGTGCATCGATCGGCCACGTATCACCGGAGGCCGCAGTGGGCGGACCCATAGCTCTGGTAAAAGAGGGTGATATCATAGAAATAGATATCAATGCTTATTCGATCAATCTTAAAGTAAGTGATGAAGAACTTGAAAAGAGACGCAGCGAATGGAAGCCAAGAGACCCTAAGGTTACTACGGGATATCTTGCAAGATATGCGTCAATGGTCACAAGCGGAAACAGGGGAGCGATACTTGAGATCCCAAGATAAGGTGAAATATTAAGAATATCCGGAGGAAAGTATGCAGTTAACAGGATCTGAGATAGTAATCGAATGTCTTAAGGAACAGGGAGTGGATACCGTGTTCGGTTATCCGGGCGGTACGATCTTAAATATCTATGATGCACTATATAAGCATCCCGAAATAAAGCATGTGCTGACCAGCCACGAACAGGGGGCGGCTCATGCTGCGGACGGTTATGCAAGAGCGACCGGAAAAGTGGGCGTATGCATGGCAACATCGGGACCCGGCGCAACAAACCTTGTTACCGGTATTGCCACGGCCTTTATGGACAGTGTTCCGATGGTGGCCATAACAGCAAATGTTGTGCTCCCGCTGCTTGGAAAGGATACATTCCAGGAAGTTGATATTGCCGGAGTTAC
>ONRZ01000133.1 GCA_900320345.1 uncultured Lachnospiraceae bacterium
ACGGAATCAAAGATAATTGAAAAGTCATAATCCTCAGGATACAATTCTTCCGCCTTTACCTTTAACTTTACTCTCTTATGGTTGACCCGGATCTTTTTACCGGCTATCTGCACCATCAAGTTTCCTTCCTCATCGACAGGCTCACACACGATCCCAATCTTCTTATCGGGATATACGGTAACGCTGTCCCCTATACAGAACTTATCTGCCAGGTCTGCATCCAGGTGATTCTTCTTAGTCTTCTTTATCTTACCTGATGAAGATTTCTTAAGGGATTCGTTATTAAAGCTGTATCTGTCTGCTGCGTCCTCACCATATGCCGCTTTGGCGGCAAGCCTTAACATATCCTCAGGCATTCCCAAACGGTCCGCGATATAGAAAGCACAGCTCTCACCCGCTTCTCCTATCACCATTTTATAGGTGGGCCTTAAGGTCTCGCGGTCGAAGGTCATCCTTGCGTTAATTATGCCATCTGACCTGTCCGCATACTCTTTAACCTCAGGATAATGGGTGGTAACAAGGAAGTTGGCACCGCTTTCCTTGAGCTTTTCAAGTATGGCAACCGCTATTCCCATACCCTCAGCCGGGTCCGTTCCCGAACCCAGTTCATCCATGATGACAAAGGAATCCCTGTTTACCATACCAAGTATTTCAAGCACGCTTTTTATATGGGCCGAGAAGGTGGACAGGTTCTCTGAGATATCCTGTCCGTCACCTATGTCACAAAGATAATTTGAATTCATGGGAAGGTCAGCCTCTTTGCAGGTCACGTGCAGGCCGCACTGAGCCATATAGGAATTCAGCATGACCGTTTTAAGGGCCACCGTCTTACCGCCCGTATTGGGGCCCGTGATAACTATGCCTCTCTCGTTTTTTCCCATTTCAAAATCAAGCGGTACGTTTATATCCTTATCCATAAGGGGATGTCTTGCTTTCTTTAATACTATTCTTCTGTCGAAGTTTATAGAAGGTTCAACACAGTCAAGTTCAAGGCTTAATTTACCCTTTGAAAAGATAAGATCGAGTCTTTCGATCATCCTCATGTTTTCCTGCATGGCAGGAATGTGATCAGACACCATTGCGGTAAGGGTATAGAGGATCCTGTAAACCTCATTTTCCTCATCGATCTTAAGCAGCTGCAATTCTTCTGCAAGTTTTGCCACTCCTGTCGGCTCAATAAATAACGTACTTCCGGTTGAAGACTTATCTATCACGCTGCCCGGCACCTTGAATTTACACTCTTTCTTTACCGGAACACATACACGTCCGTTGCGCATAGTATAATATGTGTCCGACATACAGTCCTTGGCATTCCTTATGACCTGTTCGGCCTTCTGCTTCATGGAATCTTCGATACCCGTGATCTTAGTCCTTATCTCAAAGAGTGACTTTGACGCCCGATCATCCACGCCTTCGTTTCTTATCTGCCGGTTAATCTCATCCCTGAGCTCATTTAGTCCATCAAGATTTTCATCATAATAAGCAAGGGGATTGTCATACTGCCTGCCTCGGCCAAGGTAATCCCTAAGCCTCTCGGCAACCACCGTAACGTTCTCCACTCTTGCAAGCTGGTAAGGACTTAAGCAGTCACCCCGTTCTGCAACAGTAAGTATCTCATTTATCTCAGTCACATCCTGAAGGGGCGGTATGCCCAGCTTCTCGATCATGTTCCTGCTGTTGGTCGTGTCTTTAAGTTCCTTTCTTAAGGCTGTCTCATCAAGGATGATCTCCTTATTCCTGATCTTATCCTTTGCGTATTCGGTAATGGCAAGTCCAGCCCATATTTCTTTTATCTTGTTGAATTCTATCTGTTTTTCTGTATTCATGTCCGTATTCCTTTCAAACAAAAAAACCATGATATCTCAACATACAGATATCATGGCATAATCCAAAATTTATTAACAAACGAGGTTATACTCCTATCCACATTATTAAGCGTACCAAATCAAAGCCGGCGGTATCCGTCAGCTTCCGGGCATCTTCGATCTTTAAAAGATCAACCCTGCAATATGCGATTTGCAATGGTTATCCCACCACACTTAATAACATAAAATTCCTCGTTTGTTTCCTGTTCAGGTAGCAAATACCTGATTAAAATATACGACTTTGATCATTGAGTGTCAATAACACTCTTCAACGTCAAATGTTCCTTCATCCTTTAAGTAGCAGTTGAAAAAATCAAGTACCAGGGCATTTACCTGATCGATTCATGCCGCAGGATCGATATCTCCTGTTCCAAGCATATTTGCCAATGTGGGGGCAAAGAGCGGAAGGTCCGTAAAATTCATGTGTCCCGAACCTTTAAAATACGTCTCAAATCCCTGCGGCGCATTATCAATGATAACATTATTGGGATATATCTCGCCCTTCTTCTTACTCTCGAGACGCTGGCTGTGATGTTCATCATTATCGATCGAGAGTAACGGATTACCATACGGTTCCTCATTAACCTTTAGGATTCCCTCATCCGTAACAGACAACTCTTCTCCGAGCATTGTCCCATCAAGATCTATAACCGCCGATATATCGTCTCTTCTGCCGACACTGACAGCGGACGTCCGTTATAATCTTTAAAAACAAACGCCGGAACAAGGCTTGTAAGGATCAATATAAGGCTTAAGAGTCCACTCCTTCTTATTATCCTTCCTGACTGATTCCGAAACGATGAATCCGGCTTCTGCAAGTATAAGTAAAATAAACAGTAATGCTGTCATTTGACATCCGCCTTTCAAACCATGTCAGATTGCGGCTTTGCTTACAGTTAGATTCTTAAGCCACCGCTCCTTCTTAAGCCAAACATGGAATACAACTACCTTGACCAAGTCAAGGAGCTTCACGCACATATACATCATGACAGGACCGATACTTGTAAGCAGTCCCAGGGAAAAGACCAGCGGAAGCATCATAAATATCGTTATTGTCGCATCGGTATAGGCGCCCATCGCCGTATCTCCGCCGGCCCTTGCAACTGCCATCTGGGCGTTGATATATACCCAGACCGGCATGAAAAGGGACATAAGGATCACCATGTTCCTGCAGATCTCTATCGCGTTGGCACTCAGCCTGCCGAATACAACCGGCACAAGCAGGGTCGTAATAAATCCAAAGATCATCATGAATACTCCGAATATCGCTGAGCCTGACAGTATCCACGTCTTCTGGTCTCTTGCCTTATCAAGCCTGCCTTCACCCAGTGTCTTTCCTATTATGACTCCGGTCGCGGAATAGATACCGCCGAAAGCTATAAAGAAGAGGTTAGCTATGGCAAAGCTTGATGCCATGCCGGAAACCACATCGGCTCCGCCCCTTCCGTTATAGATTGCCGTGGTTACGGTCTCGGAAAGTACCCATGTCATTTCACAGAAAAGTATGGAACCGCCCTTCTTAAGAGTCTTGATAAACTGAGCGCCGTCGGTTTTGAATTTTTGTCCAAAGCTGATCGCAAAGTCCGGCTTCTCCTTAGCATATATAACAATAAAAATTATAAATTCCAGAGTTCTTGCTATAACAGTAGCACATGCAGCTCCTCTTACTCCCATTGCGGGGAATCCCATATGACCGTAAATTAGCATCCAGTTAAAAGCCGTGTTTGTCAGAGTTGCTATCACTGTTACGATCAGCGGAGCCTTGACTCTTCCCATATCCCTGAGAGAACTGGCTATACACACGGATATGGTCATCGGGATTCCTATAAAGAACATGATCCTTATATAGCTTACAGCTTCATCCAGGATCAGATCAGCCTGTGTATTTCCTATGAGCATCAGTGACAATACATTCCTCGGGAATACAACACACACAAGGAAGTAGGGAATAGCTGCAGCAAGTCCCATCGCCAGCTTAAAGAAAAAGGCCTGCTTCATTCCGTTCTTATCCTTCGCTCCATAGAACTGTGTCAGGAATATCCCGCCGGTCATGCATATTGCATTCACATATACCATGAAGATAAAGAGTACCTGTCCCGCAACATTTACACCTGACATGGAGATATCCCCCAGTCCCGAAACCATAAAGTTATCTATCAGGGATACCATGTTCTGAATCAGCTGCTGAAGCATAATAGGTATCGCTATCGTTAATGCTTTTCTGTAAAACTGTCCGGTTCCGAACAGATTCTTATTCATTATTTTGTACATTGATCCGTCTCCATTCTCCGGCCGCATCGTCGAGCAGATCATCATCTTTTGCATATTTTTACTCTTCAACAAGCAGCCTGTATACATTTACTGTGCTGTAAGGGATCACAGAGATCGATTCCTCCGCCTTGATTCCCTTTTCAACAAACTTATCGTGCATCCTTTCCATTTCTCTTCTGCTGTAGCAGCGTATCACTCTTATATGTTTCTTTTCTCTATTAAATAACCTCATAATATCCTCCTTCTTATTCCCATGTTAGTTCCTTCTCCATACCTGCTAAGTTCCTCCATCGGTACGATCATCTCCATGTGCTCAGCCTGAGCCCACTCGGGGATTGTTTTATCTTCATAGATCATTTCATTTTCCTCCTCTCTAATGTATTGCCCCCTCACCTTCGTTCGGCGGCCTTTCGTCGGAACCATCCTGAATTATGCTTCGCATAATGGTTCCTCCTCTTTCTTTTTTCTGAGCATAATATATCACCCAAACAAAAAACAGACCGGGAATACACCGATTTCGGTCTGTTTTACACTTATTCATATATTTACCGCAGCATGATTTATGGTCTGTCCTTACTGTCAGCGTATAATTTTCCCGGACACCAGCTCCACCTTTTCGGCCGCTTCTTTGGGTGTGATCCTTCCATAAGCCAGTTCTTCAAGCACATCACATACAGCAAGACTCAGATCCTCATATTTGATCCCTCTCGGACCTGCAACATTTGACTTTCCGTTTTCGATTATATAATCAAGATTCTTTTTGCCATCTTCACTTAATCCCTGTACATTCAGCTCCATATCAGCCCGTGACGGCATATACTCAAGATATTGATTAACCAAAAGATCCTGTCCTTCATCATCCAGATAAGCCATGAAACGGAAGGCAGTCTCTTTCTCACGTGACTCCGGATTAAGACACAGGATCACATCTGCATTTGCGGTTACCGGCGCAACTGTTCCGTCATCATTCCAGTCTATAAGGAAAACATCATGATCCGCTCCTTCACAGTCAAAGATTTTACGAGTCCTTTCATCGCTTACCGTATACATATTCATGGCCCAGGATCCATTTACAAACATAGGGATGGTCCCGTCACGCTGGAACATATCATTTACCGTGTCATAAATCGGCATTTTTACAGCTTTATCCTGGAACACCCCATTGTTAAAACTATCCTGCCATATTCTGAAGGATTCTACCAAAGGTTCGGATTCAAACGTCGTCTTACCCTCTATTGCATCATATAAAGCATCTCTGTCACAATCCGCAGCTATCGACATCCACATATCAAGATTCATCCACGAATCTCCGGCTCCGATTGCCAACGGATATTGTCCGTTTTCACGAAGTATCCGGCAGGTCTCCTTCATTTCACTGTAGCTTTTTGGCACTTCGCAGTCATACTTCTTAAGCATATTGACATCTGCCCACATGTATCCCGCATAAGTCTGTCCAAGGGGCAATCCGTAGATCCTGCCGTCATCATCGCTTACATTCTTAAGACATGAATCAAGGAATTTATCCTGCCAATCAGGTCCCCAGGTTCTTTCACAATATGGTGTCAGATCCTCCTCGAATATCCTAAATGCATCAAAGGCTGACCCCGCACTTATCCCGTATATATCAGGTCCATTTTCACCTATAAGCTCTACGCGCATATGCTCCTGATAAGTGTCTGACTTTGTATTAACATATTTCACCTTAATATCAGGGTTCTCTTTTTCAAAAGCATTTATGATCTTGTATATCGGACTGTCAGGTCCCGAATCTGCAGGGTTCCATGTCTGGAAGGTTATGACGGTCTTCCCTTCTTGCGGCTGCTCGCTGCAGCCGGAAAGGATAGATGAAGATATCACCATAAATAAAAGAAATACTGTAAATTTTTTCATGATAAGAACCGCTTCCTCCTACCCTATTATCATACGTACTTTGAACCTGTCATCCTCTGTTATGTATCTTATCTCACTGCCTGTCTTTTCCACAAAATCCAGAACACTTCTGGTCCCGATACCGTGTCCTATTTCTGTCGCAACGGGATGCCCTTCTTCATCAAGCTTTTTCTTTCCGTCACAGGAATTAACTATCTCTAAAAGAAGCTGTTCCTTGAACTTTGCAGTGATCTCAATGAATCGGTCTGCTTCCGGGACCTTAAGACAGGCGTGAATGGCATTTTCAAAAAGGTTACTGATGGCTATGGCAAGCTGCATCTCATCAACGCCTGTATTATAGGGAATATTTGCGGATATAGTTACTTTTATATCATTCCGCTCCGCCATGGTAACATAATGCATAAGAGCGGCATTAACCGTCGTATTATCACAGTAGTGCTGAACAGAACGGGGTTCCTGAGATAAGCGTTCCTCAAGATACTTTCTTGCTTCATCTACATTTCCATCCTGTAAAAGGGATAAAATAAGTGCCTCAAAATGCCTCCTGTCATGGCGCATTGTCCTGTCCCGGCTAAGAAGCTCCTCAGCAGCACAAAGGCGTTCCTTCATACTGTCCGCAGCCATTTCGAGAATAGCGGCATCTGATTTCAGCTTATATTCCTTTTGCTTAAGAGCAGTTGTGTCAACAAGCACATACAGCTTTCCTATAATCTCTCCGTCAGAGGAAAGCTCTTTTTCCTCAGGTGAATAATACCTGTCTTTCGCTGTTATTGTATCCCCACGTATAATTGCCTCCCGCAGTGTATCCACAACACTTTTCGGATCTGTTTCGATTTCCGGATAAAGCTCTTTGACATGTTCGTTATAATACTGCACCCTTCCATCCGGATCTATTGCAATGACCCCCTCGGAAAGCCTGTCAACAATATATTCTCTGGCCATGTCGATTATTCCCAGCAGGTTATATCTGAATATTGCAATAAACATGGAAACAGTGATGGCAACATTACCGAAAACCGAAATATCAAAATAGTAAGTAATGAAGAAAATATGGGCAATCTGGGTAATATAAAGAGCAGCCGCAGTCACAAAACCGCCGACAATTATAAGTGAGCGTTTTTTAGCGATTTTCCCTTTGTGATTTTTAATGGTTCCGAAAAGAAGGAACAAAATATAGCAGATAATAATGGTCTGATATTGCATAAACACTTTATGCACAATGCCGTTCCTGTGCAGCAGAACCGGAAACATCCCGCTTTTATCAAACCAGATCTTCGAATAATAGAGCATATGTTCCTGTAAAGTAAATACAAGTACGTAAACCACAGTATTGATAAGTATGAATACCCGTGTAACAGGTTTGGGGATACTCACATGACATAACTCTATCGTAAACATGAAAAGAGAAAATACGATCCATACTCTCCCGGCATATGAAAACTTCAGCGCGGCAATATAAGCGTCTTCCGTTTTCGACAGCAACTGTAACAGATATCCGGTATTACTTATAAACATCGAGATACAGTTAAGGAACAGATATGCATGAAGTTTGTTTTTTAGGTTTCTGAAAACGATAAAACCTTCAAAAAGTATGGCAAATAAGCTTAAAACGATCGCTGTTAAAAGAATGGTGCGCATAAGTCCATCTCCCCGAAAAACCAAGCCGGCCTTTTATCTTCACTACACTATTCTATAACCTTCTTTGGCCATTGACAAATCCCTACTTCAAGTGCCCGTTCTTCCTTTAAATGAAAGTCAGCGTATTTACAATACCAACATCCCTTAATGCTTGGTATCGCATCCCTTCTTGGTGTATATGCCGGGCAGATATCGTCCGGCCAAACACTTCCATCCCGCTTGGGGACATCATAATTACATGCTTTTACATCCATATTATCTCCTTCTAATGAAGTTCTGCTTTTAAAATCTATATTCCATATATCTGTCCATTACCTCAGAATATCTGCTCTTCGCAACAGGGATCTGTTCACCGCCGCGAAGTGTGATATCCGTCTTGGTCAGCTTATCTATGGCTGCTATATTAACTGCTATGGATTCATGGCATCTGACAAAATCATTTCCCGGATGATTGCCTTCAAGATATTCCGCAAACCCGATCCTCAGCGTCGGTGTTGAGACAAGCTCTCCGTCACTTATATGATAAGAGACCACATGGTTACGGTATTCTATGTAAAGAATCTCATCAAGGCGAAGTGTCTGCATCCCTCCCTTGACCTTTATACAGATACTCTTTTCATTTGATATGTCCACACGCGAAACAGCAAGATCGAGAGTTGAAAACAGCTTTTCTTTTTCAATCGGTTTTAAAATGTAATTGATGGGATTAACATCAAAAGACTCCAGAGCGTAAGAACTCTCTGACGTGGCGAAAATGATCTGGGCATCCGGCTGATTCCACCTTAACTCTCTTGCAGCCTGAATTCCGGTGACCATCGGCATAACTATATCCAGAATATATATATGAGGTCTGAACTTCTCGCACTCCTCTATCAATGAATCCGGATGGTCAAATACTTTTAACTCGTTCCTTAATTTCTTTTCATTTAAATAATCCCGTACCAGAGCACTGACCCTCTCCCTGTCACTTTTATCATCATCGCAAATGGCTAGACGCAGTACAGATTCTTCCGTTAGATCCTTTCTTTCCATTATTACCTCCTGAAACAGAGCATTTTCTAAAGTAACTATTCAATACATATATTTATATAATATGTCTTGCTCAAGCGAGCTTGACAAGCCATATTTTAAAATATTCACGAACTGTCTACAGATCAAACAGGCTCATCTGCCTGTATTTATCAGGCATTTCCCGTATAAATCCGAAACAGTCATCCGGTATTGTTAATGTCAGCGAAAGCATGAAAAGCAGCGCACCTGTCACCTTACTCTAACCGCCAGTCTCTTAATTTCTATACAGCAAATAATGAAAATAATTGTTACTATCAATACCTCGATCAAATTTGCATTATATTATTCACACACTCTATAACTATTTCCGGTTCCGTCAAGTGAATATAATGAGTGCTTTTCTTAGCCCGGATCCATATTGCTCTTCCCGAATAACCCAAATATACTTTCATGATCTCCTGCCATAATTGTTCAATCCTGACAGCAAAAGGTCGGCTGTTTCTGCCAAATTCCATGTTTTCCTTAATCGCCTCTTCAGATGAATGCGTTACAAGAATACACGGAATATCCGGATAATCATCCTTTGATACCATATTCCTTAAAACTTCTTCATCGTGTGCTAACCTGTACTCATCCCTGCATGTATGCAGATGTGTAAGATTTACAAGTGAATTCAAAATATCCTCTTTTTGCTCCTCGGAAAAACTGGCGTAATAAAAAGGCGGGGCCTGGCTCATTACTTTCTTTACAAGACCTTTCAATCCGAGCTTTACAAGTGTTTCCAATAATATAAAATTATTACTCTTATCTGCTCCGGATTTCTTTAACTCCTTAGCAGTTAATTCCTTTTTAAATCTGTTATCCTCTACAGATAATGGATCCAAAAGAATAAGACCCTTTACAATCTCCGGATAGATGCCGCAGAATTCGCAGGCATATAGTCCGCCCTGCGAATGTCCTATTATCACTATCTTTTCATCATGCGGAATCCCATCCAGGAGATTCATTAGTTCTTCAGCAATATTCGTGGGCGTTCTTTCTTTATCGCTCTTATCACTGTGATTGATACCGGCCTTTTCATAGACAAGTACACCGTGATCCTTGCCTAATTCTCTTGCAAGCGATTCCCATTCAGCTATACATGCCCCAAGCCCCATTTCAATCACTATATCTATAGTTTTGCTTCCAAAAGTCTTATAGTTATTCATCACAGATTCCCGTAAATACACCACGTATTTACCATTTCCCCTGTCGCATCAATCCTTATTTGGTAAAAATCAAGTTTATAACACATATTCCAGCTGTACATCAAATGGCTCCTCATCTGCAATCCAGGGTATTATCTCCTCGGCATGTACACATCCCAATGCCTTATACGCAGCCTGAGATTCTTTTGATGAATGAGCGGATATGTATAGCTTTTCTGCACCATATTCCCTTGCAACCCCGGCAGCTTTCTCAAAAAGCTTTCT
>ONRZ01000057.1 GCA_900320345.1 uncultured Lachnospiraceae bacterium
GAATATACATAAAAAAGCTCCGGTTTCCTTCTGGCATCCAGTGACCTACGGATGATCCTGCAGGAATATCGGCGCTGATCGTTTTTCACGTTATCAAGCTTTAGGATCTTTTCAAGCTTTTTCGTAAGTTCGCCGTCATTATGACCGACCGGAAGCTTAATTTGATCGATCCTAAGCATTATCATCCCTCCCCGTATTTCAGATCAGTCTGAAAATGATAGCTATCCTTGCGAGAATATCTCCGCCCGGAAAGCTTCTTATCTCGTTTTCGTTTACTCCCTTAAGCTTAAGGAGCATTATAAAGTACACGCATACACCTATCAGTATCGAAAGCAGTGTACCGAGTGTATCTCCGGCATACTTTGAGATGAGAAGATACATAAGTCCTATAACAAGTCCCATAACGGCAGAAGCGATAAACGGGATCATGAACGTCTTTTTCATCTCCTGTCTGTATGAAAGATACCGTCCTATGCTTATCCAGTTAAGTATACAAACCGTAAGGGCAAATACTATAACGGATATTACCACTCCGTAAAGCTTAAGATCCATAACACCTATGCACAGATAGAGGACTCCTACATGTACCGCAAGCGCTATCGCAGCATTTCTTACAGGAATGTTCATTTTGTTGATACCCTGAAGCACGCCGTTTGAAAGAGTTGACATCGAATAGAGGATAACGGTTACCGATCCCACGCGTAAAAGCATCGCGGGCATATCTATCTCTCCGCTGAACAGCATTGAGAGTATCGGCTTGCCGAGAATACTTAAGCCCATGGCACAGGGAAAAGCTATTATCATAACAAAACGCATCCCAAGCCTTACTTTATGCCTTGCAAGCTTGTTCTTACCCTGTTCGATACACGCCGTAAGGCTTGGCATGATCGATGAACAGAGAGCGTTTGCAAGTGCGACGGGTACGTTTATTATCACCTTATATTTCGTACTGAATATTCCCCAGTTCGATGCTATATCATGTTCACTGAGTCCTTTTTTTGCCATTACGGAGCCGAATATACTCTGGTCGAGTACATCCGATATATTGTATATCGTACTGCTTAATATTACAGGAAGTATAGTTATGATGAGCAGACGGAATATCTTAGGGAAACCTTCGTTTCGCTGCGATGCGTCATTTGATATGTTTATCTTCATCTCGCGGTTATGGAAAAAGAACATAACGGCAAGCATTATAAGACCGGCCAAAGCTCCGGCGCCCGTACCGAAAGTTCCTCCGGCCGCTCCGTAAGCAGCCGAATAAGTGCTGTCCTTAAGAAGCCTTGAAACCTTCGTCCCGTACTCAAAAAGATAGATTGCCGCAACTACCGAAATGACCGCATTTACAACCTGCTCAAAAAGCTGCGATACAGCTGTCGGCATCATTGTTCCAAGCCCCTGGAAATAACCGCGGATAACACCCATTACCGCCACTATAAGAAGTGTGGGTGCAAGTATCCTTAATGCTATCGCACTTTTGGGGAGGTTCATGATGTTCGTTGCCAAGGTATCGGCACCGAATAATACGATGAGACATGCCGCGCCTCCTGTTATGCTTGCAAACAGCATGGCTCCGCGGAAAATCTTCCTTGCGTTTTTGTACTGCCCCTTTGCGACACGGGCCGCAACAAGCTTGGAGACCGCTGTGGGAAGACTGTATGATGAAATTATGAGCATGATGGAATATATCTGAAAAGCGGCCGAATAATAACCCATTCCGCTGTCGCCGATCTTCTTCTGAAGCGGAATGCGGTAAACAAGACCTATCAGACGGGAGATGATACCGGTGATCGCAAGTATACCGCCCTGAACTATGAAATTGGATCTTTTACTGTCCTCATTATTATACATGCTTCCCTCATGATATGATCAAAGGTGAGATTACGCTTCACCTTGGGATGCCAAGCAGTTCCATTATCTTATCCTGCTTATCCTCCATTACGATCCGGTCATTCTCTTCAATATGGTCATATCCAATTAAGTGTAACATACTGTGAACGATAAGAAAAGCAAATTCTCTCATTATACTGTGTCCGTATTCCGAAGCCTGTATGCGTATCCTGTCAGCCGAGATCACTATGTCTCCGAGCATGAGTTCCCCGGTTTCTATGTTAAAACTGTCGGGTTTATCTTCAACATCCGAAAAATCCCCCGGTTGGTCAAACTGTATCATCGGAAAGCTGAGTACATCCGTGGGAGCGTCTATACCGCGCTGCTCCCTGTTTATCTGCCTTATCGACTCATCATCCGTTATAAGAAGATCGACCTGGGCCTCATAGGGACACTCCTGTGAGTCAAGAACAGTATCCACGGCTTTTCTGTATATGTTTTCAAAGTCAAAATCAAACCCTGCGTCTGTTTCGCTGTCAAGTCCGTATGTCATAAACTCCTCCGTCTTATTCCCTTCCTCTTCTTTTCAGACCTTTTTGCGAATTGATCCTTCTCTCGCGTCTTGAGGCTTCCCTTTTCTCATATTTCTCATAGGCGTTTACTATTTTCTGTACAAGAGGATGTCTTACAACATCCTTTGACGTAAGATAACAGAACGCGATGTCTTCCACATCTTTTAATACCCTTATGGCAACATCAAGGCCTGATACCGCATCCTTCGGAAGATCTTTCTGTGTCTGATCGCCGGTGACCACAACCTTGGAACCGTATCCTATCCTTGTCAAGAACATCTTCATCTGAGCCGGAGTTGTATTTTGTGCTTCGTCGAGTATGATGAACGCATTGTCAAGTGTACGGCCTCTCATGTATGCAAGAGGTGCGACTTCTATCAGTCCTTTTTCCATATTTTTCAAAAAGCTTTCCGCACCCATTATCTGATACAGGGCATCATACAATGGTCTTAAATACGGGTCCACCTTGCTCTGAAGATCTCCCGGGAGAAAACCGAGCTTCTCACCCGCTTCTATGGCCGGTCTTGTAAGGATTATCCTTGATACCTCTTCATTCTTGAAAGCGGTGATAGCCTTTGCCATGGCAAGATAGGTCTTACCGGTACCTGCAGGTCCCAGGCCGAATACTATCATCTTATCCTTTATCGCATCCACATAATCCTTCTGCCCCAGAGTCTTGGGTTTTATGGGTTTACCGTTTATCGTATGGCATATTAGTTCATCATCTATAGCGGTAAGTGTTCCCTTAAGGTTTTCATAAGCCATTGATATACAATAAGCAACGTTCTGTTCGTTTATCTCATTTCCCTTTTTATTAAGCTCGGTAAGTTCCTCAAGTACCGACACCGCATTTTCCACGGCATTTTTTTCTCCTATGACCTTAACGCTTCCGTTTCTCTCAACGATCGTAACATGAAATGAACGCTCGATCCTTTTGGCAAAACAGTCAAGTTCACCGAACACGTTACCGGCATAAGCCGGCTCTATCATTATCGAACGCTCGTATAATCCTTCAGACATTCATCATCCCTCTGTGTATGCGTTATTTATGATATGGTTCATTATTGTTAATCTTAAAAGAGCGGTATATCTGTTCCAACAGGATAACTCTCATCAACTGATGGGGAAAGGTCATCCTTGAAAATGAAAGATGCATATCCGCCCGTTTTATTATCTCCGACGACAGGCCTATGGAGCCGCCGATGATAAACTGTATGCGGCTTATCCCTTTAAGTCCTGTTTCATATATTGCAGATGCAAGTTCTGTTGATGACAGACTCCTGCCTTCTATCTCAAGAGTGATAAGATATGCGTCATCCCTTATATGTTTAAGAAGTCTCTCACCCTCGGCATTCCTTGCCTTTTCATCAAGGGCTTCTCCCTGATCTTCGCTTACTTTTTCATCGGGAGTTTCTATGATATTAAGAGTACAATATCTCGAAAGACGCTTGCTGTACTCCGCAACCGCATCCTTTAAGTACTTCTCCTTAAGTCTTCCAACACACAAAATATCTATATTCATCTGATTACCGGTCCTTTAACTGTCAATAGAGGCACAAACGTGCCTCTATCAAACGGTATCGGAATATATCGATCTCTATTTTTCGCTAAGATAAGCATCTATTCCCTTGGCTGCGGCCTTTCCCGCACCCATTGCAAGTATTACCGTGGCAGCACCTGTTACCGCATCGCCTCCGGCATATACACCTTCCTTACTCGTCTTACCGAATTCCTCTTCGGCAACGATACATTTTCTCCTGTTCACCTCAAGTCCCTTTGTGGTGGATGAGATAAGAGGATTCGGTGAAGTACCCAGAGACATTATGACCGTATCAAGTTCCATTTCGAACTCTGAACCTTCTATTACAACAGGTGAACGTCTTCCCGATTCATCAGGTTCCCCAAGCTCCATCTTAACGCAGGTCATTCCGCGTACCCAGCCGTTCTCATCAACGAGTATCTCCGTAGGATTTGTGAGCAGATTGAATTTGATCCCTTCTTCCTTGGCATGATGTACTTCTTCCACACGGGCGGGAAGTTCTTCCTCGCTTCTCCTGTATACTATCGTAACATCAGCTCCAAGTCTCAGTGCCGTTCTGGCCGCATCCATCGCAACATTTCCGCCGCCAACCACGGCAACCTTTTTGCCGGGTTTTATCGGAGTATCGTAATCTTCATCAAAAGCCTTCATAAGATTGCTTCTTGTAAGATATTCATTTGCAGAGAATACACCGTTTGCCGTTTCACCCGGGATACCCATAAACCTCGGAAGTCCCGCACCCGATCCGATAAATACTGCATCAAAGCCTTCATCTTCCATAAGTTCATCTATGGTTGTGGACTTACCGATTATAACATTGGTCTCTATCTTGACTCCGAGTGCCTTGACATTCTCTATTTCTTCGGCAACAACCTTCTGCTTGGGCAGACGGAATTCGGGAATACCGTATACAAGTACTCCGCCCGGCTCATGCAGTGCTTCGAATATCGTAACATCATATCCCATTTTGGCAAGCTCACCTGCACAGGTAAGACCTGCGGGGCCCGACCCTATCACTGCCACCTTTTTATCTTTCTTCTCTTTACACGGTTCGGGCTTTATGTTGTTTTCTCTTGCCCAGTCCGCAACAAATCTCTCAAGCTTTCCTATGGAAACAGGTTCACCCTTGAAGCCTCGTATACATTTGCCTTCGCACTGGCTTTCCTGAGGACATACACGTCCGCAGACCGCCGGAAGAGCCGAAGCCTTGGAAATCACCCTGCTTGCTTCCTCGAAATTTCCTTCCTTAACTTCATGTACAAAAGCCGGAATATCTATAGCAACGGGACATCCCTTTACACACTGTGCGTTTTTGCAGTTTAAGCATCTTGAAGCCTCTGCAGTTGCTTCTTCCGCATTATAACCAAGGCATACCTCGTCAAAATTGGTGGCTCTAACCTTGGGATCCTGTTCCCTTATCGGTACTCTCTTTAATACATCTACTTCCATATATAAACCTCCATAATATTGCCGATCTGTTTCACAGCCGGCCGCTCCTTACATCAGTTGCAATTACCGCATCCGCCGTTATGAGTGTCGCCTTCCTGTTCCTTAAGATAAGCGCGCCCTTCTTCTGTCTTGTAAAGCTGCTGCCTCTTCATGGCCTGGTCGAAATCAACCTTATGTCCGTCAAATTCGGGACCATCGACACATGCAAACTTCACTTCACCGCCTACAGTCACACGACATGCTCCGCACATGCCGGTACCGTCAACCATTATGGGATTAAGGCTGACTACGGTGGGCAGATCCAGTTCTTTTGTAAGAAGACATACGAACTTCATCATTATCATGGGACCTATCGCTATGCAGACATCGTATTTATTTCCTTTATCCTGTACAAGATCCTTTATAACTTCCGTGACCATTCCCTTTCTCTTGTATGAACCGTCATCCGTAGTTATATACAGATTGCCCGCAACCTTCTCCATCTCATTCTCCAGGATGAGCAGACTCTGTGTCTTTGCTCCGACTATGACATCTGCGTCAACTCCGTTCTCTTTAAGCCATTTTACCTGCGGATAAACAGGTGCCGTTCCGACTCCGCCGGCAACAAACAGTATCTTTTTCTTCTTAAGCTCATCAAGAGGTTCATTGCAAAGCTCCGAGGGCTGTCCGAGAGGGCCGGTAAAATCCCTGAAACTGTCGCCTGCCTTCAGCGTTGCCATACGCTTTGTGGAAGCACCGACGATCTGGAATACTATGGTTATCGTTCCCTTTTCTCTGTCATAATCGCATATGGTGAGCGGGATACGTTCACCCTTTTCATCGATCTTAACGATCACAAACTGTCCTGGCAGACATGATTTTGCAACCCTTGGTGCCGACACATCCATAAGATAGATATTCTCGGCAAGCATTTCCGCCTTTAAAATCTTGTACATACGGGATTCCTCCTAAAAATTTTTTCACCTATAACACTATATATTTTCATCTGTAAAAAAGCAATCAGTTTTTTTCTTCATATAAAATTAATATGATCAACTCACTATTCCGAAATCATAGTCCTTCTTATCCGTGTTCCTGTTTATCGTAAACACCTCTCCCGTCTGTGAATCAACCGCATATAACGTGTTCTGTTTCTGCTTTTTCCCGCCGTTATTTGCATATTCCTCTACAATATAATAATTTCTTCCGTCATGTGAATAGCCGTATTTTGCAATGAATTCATGATCCATGACCGCATGGCCGTGAGCGATAAGATTAAGCTGTACGGCATTTTTCGCGTATTCCGCATCAAATACGCCGTTTATCTTAAGAACATACCGGGCTGTGATGATATCTCCCGCTTCACCCAAGTCGTTTATTATAACGAACCTGTACTCACTCTTACCGAGAGGCATAAGTATCGGAGGCTCATATAAGGTTGAGCCTTCATTGGGATCGGTCCCGTCGGTCGTATAGTAAATTGTCCCGTTTACGGGATCCGTCAGGCGTATAAGCTCGGGCGTCGAATAATCCCCCGGAGCAGTTATTAAGTTAGGGGTTTCAAGAACTGCTGTATTTATCGTATATGTCCTGCTTACGGGTTCACTCATTACTCCCTTGCCGTTAACGCATACAGCAGTTATGACAGTCTCACCTTCAGCAAGTTCTATTGGCTTTTCATACACCAAAGAAGACGTATCGGGTTTCGAACCGTCCAACGTGTAATATACGGTACCGTCTTCCGAAGTAGTAATGCTTATTTCCTTAGGCCCTTCATAAGTACCGCTCTCGAGGCTGAAATCAACAGATCCTGAACTATAGCCGTCAAACAGCTTTAAGATACCGGGATCACTGCTCATCTTCGACAGCGTCAATATGGATTCCGTATCTCCTTCGATCTCATATAGAGTAAGCAGACGTTCATATATGGTCTTATCCTGAGGATATTCCTTTAAAAGATCGTTGAGTACCGCTATCGATTCATCATATTTATGGAGAGCAAAATAGGAATCCGCAAGGATGAACCTTGGACGTTCATCCCTTGGATTTAAAGATATCACATGCTTGCCTGTTTTGACGGCGGCTTCATATTCACCCGCATCATATTCCGACATTTCTTTTGCGAACTGTTTATCATATGAATAGTAATCGTTAACAAAAGTAACCAGTTTGTAAACTCCGAATACAAAAACAAGACCAAGTACGACAGCAGCTGCTATCAGTATCCTTGTTCCTGTTTTCCTTATATTATCCTTAACCGGAGTATCAACGATCTCTTCGATTGGCTCCGTTAAATTGACCTCATCAGGTTCCTTCGCCGTATCGCTTTCATCAATATCTTCAACCGATACAGCTATCATTTCGGCTACTTCCGAGATGGTCTGCTCGATCCCCTCTTCGAGTTCTATCTCAAAATCGGGAACCATTATTACCTCTTCACCGCATTTGGGGCAGTACATATAGCCGTCCCTGATCTCAGTCCCGCATTTAGGACATTTCATATTCAAGCTACCCTTATTCCGCGTTTACAACATTATACATGAGCATGGCGATAGTCATGGGTCCCACTCCACCGGGCACCGGAGTTATCGCACTGCATTTGTCAACAACCCTGTCAAAATCCACGTCACCGCACAATCTGCCGTTATCCATCCTGTGTATGCCGACATCGATGACTACGGCACCGTCCTTTATATACTCTTCGTTTATCATCTTAGGTCTGCCTATGGCAACCACAAGTATATCCGCACGTCTGCATACTTCCTTAAGATCCTTTGTCTTCGAGTGGCATACCGTCACGGTACCGTTTTCACGAAGGAGAAGCAATGCCATGGGCTTACCGACGATATTGCTTCGTCCGATAACAACGCACTCTTTACCCGCGATCTCAATCCCCGAATACTCAAGGAGCTTGATCACACCCGCAGGTGTACAGCTGACAAAACCTTTTTCACCTATACATAAAGCTCCGACCGACATCGGATGAAAACCGTCGACGTCTTTTTTCGGAGATATCCTTCTTATTATAGTATCCTCATCGATATGATCCGGTACCGGAAGCTGAACAAGTATCCCCGTTATCTTGGGATCTTCGTTTAATTTATCGATAAGAGCAAGAAGTTCATCCTGTGAAGTTTCTTCGGGGAGCTCATAACTTACGGAATCAATACCGATATATGCACACGCTTTCTTCTTGTTACCGACATAAACCGTAGATGCGGGATCATTGCCCACCTGTATGACCGCAAGAGCTATCTGCTTTCCTTCAGCCTTTTTTCTTGCGACTTCTTCCTTTAATTCGTCTTTTATCCTTGCGGAAATAGCCTTACCGTCTATTATCTGAGCCATTATGTCCGAATTCCTCCTTATTATTCTTAGTTATATCAGAACAATCCTGTTATCTTTCCGTTTTCATCAACATCGATACTGTATGCTGCCGGATTTTTGGATAGTCCGGGCATCGTCATTATATTACCCGTTACAGCAACTATAAATCCTGCACCTGCGGAGACATAGATTTCCCTGACGTTTATATCAAATCCTTCAGGTCTTCCGAGCAGTGTCTGATCATCCGAAAGTGAATACTGGGTTTTTGCGATGCATATCGGAAGCGATCCGAATCCCAGCTTTTCAAGTTCTTCCATCTGCTTCTTTGCCTTTGATGAATATGATACACCGTCAGCACCGTAAATCCTGCGGGCTATCGTGTTTATCTTTTCGTCTATCGAAATATCAAGATCGTATAACGGCTTAAAATCACTCTTCCTGTTTTCGATAGTATCAAGGACCTTCTTTGCAAGTTCGATACCGCCTTCTCCTCCGTGTTCCCATACCTTTGAAAGTGCAAGATCGCAGTCTCTTTCCTTACAGAAATTCCTTACGAATTCAACTTCCGCATCGGTATCCGATGAAAATGCATTGAGTGTAACGACTACCGGAACTCCGTACAGTTTAAGATTTTCAATATGCTTTTCAAGATTTACGATACCCTTTTTAAGAGCTTCAAGATCTTCCCCTGACAGATCTTCCTTTTTGACTCCGCCGTTATATTTAAGTGCCCTTATCGTTGCGACAAGTACTGCGGCATCAGGCTTAAGTCCCGCAGCGCGGCATTTTATGTCAAAGAATTTCTCAGCACCCAGATCAGCCCCGAAACCTGCTTCCGTTAT
>ONRZ01000246.1 GCA_900320345.1 uncultured Lachnospiraceae bacterium
GTACTGGAATCCACAATACTGTATCTGAGTATGATCCTAAGTTTAGTGACCGAAAAGCAGAGGTTGAGATGAAGTGAATTTCCTTTCTTCATAAAGTGAATAAAGGATACCGCCAGCGCTACGACAAGACTTAAGAATGAGGCAAGGCCCAAACCACCCGCACCCATCACTCCGGCAAGCAGGATCGAAAGAATGATATTACCAACAGCTGATATCACATTTGCCAGCGTGCTCAGAAACTCATCCCCGTCAGCAAAGACCATACCGGTAAGGAGTGATTCAAACGGTGTGATAAGAACAACGTATTTTATCCAGAACAGATAATCCATTGCCGATGACAGACTTGCACCCGAAGCCCCGATAAAATCAAAATACAGATTTTCACCAAAGGTCAGCAACGTAAATAGTGCAATGCCTGCAACAGTCGTACCGAGGATCCCCATGCCAAATGTACGGTCAGCTTCTTCTCTTTCAAAAGCACCTATCTCCTTTGAATAGAGGATAGGAACACCCAACGAAAACAGAAGTGCAAAAAAGGCCGCAAACGAACACCTACAACCGCGCTCTCTCCCAGTTTGATACCTGCAATAAACGAATCTGACATAACCACAAAGGCCTGTATAAAGGATGTTATTATTCCTCCAGCCAGCATGGAATAGAATTTCGATGAGATAAAAGTTTTTTGGGAAAACATAATAAAACAATACTCCCGAAAGCATTATATTAGAAGAATTATATCACATGAAGCAGACTTTTGCCATTTTCGAAATTTCTGAGATGTCCTCCCATGTTCTTACTAAGTATATCATAATTCCCGGCAAATAACCTAAAGAACCATATGGTAAAAATGTTCATCTATGAACCGTTTTCCTGTGCTATACTGATACTGACTTGGATAAGTCTTCTATAAGAGGGCGAGGGAAAAAATGTTCTGTAAACGGGGTATAAAGAGAATACTGATCATATCCTATACCGTATTGGTACTGACCTTGCAGGGCTGTACCTTTGCCGGGAATCCTGTGGGAAAAAATGTTCCCAAAGACAACACTGTTCCAGGTCTGCATATAAAAGAAGCCACTGTCGATATAGATGGGATGAACGGCCGTTTCAATATTTTCTTTCTGGCGGATTCGCATATATCCAAATGTGATGACAGGGACAAGGATCTTATGATGAAAGCAGCCCAAAGAAGTCTTATGTTCAAAAAAGAAGGGATGAACTCATGGGACAGGTTTGATATGCTGATCGCGAAAATCAAGAACAGTGACATCGACATCGTCGTGATGGGCGGTGATATAGTGGATTCCGCAATGTATGCATCAATCGATCATGTACGTAACAGGATCGCAACCCTGGATATACCGTATATTTACTATATGGGAAACCATGATTTTGAATACGGATCCGAGTATTTTACTCCCTTGAGTTACAGTAAATATCTTCCACGGCTTGAAGATATGCATGGGAAATCATCATATCAGGTCAAGGAATATGATGATTTTATCATTTTTGCCGCAGATGACAACAACAGCCAGGTGAACAAGGAGATACTTGACGCATTTAAGAACGTGATCACAAAAGGCAAACCGGTGATCCTTGCACTGCATGTGCCGATAGAGCCGGTGACTGGAGACAGAGCACTGATCGAAAAATGTGACAAAGTATACGGAGAAAACGCGGCGAAGAAGCACCAGCTCATCATGGGACCACATGGTTGTGTACCCAATCATATAACACAGGAATTCATCGATCTGGCCCTTTCAGATGAAAGCCCTGTCATAATGGTTTTAGCAGGACATCTGCATTTTTATCATAAGGATATGCTGAACGAAAAGATCGTACAGATAGTTACAGGTCCGGCTTATTCGGGAGAAGCACTGAAGATCACGGTTGAGTGATGAATAATATATGTAAGATCCTGTTTTTCCTTTAGCATATCTCACCCTATTTGTATATACTTACTACACAATTAGTCTTACCCTTTTTGCTTAACCCTGTTTCCCGGGAAAACTCAAATTTCCCTTTTCCTCGAACGGATACTATATCATCTGCCTTTAGCAGCCTGGAATTCTCTGTACATTCTCTCCCGTTCAAAAAAACAAGCCCTCCCGGGAACAGATTAAGCGCTTCCTGCCTTGACAGGTTGTAAACCCGCGAAATGACGGCATCAATTCTTACGGAAGACACCTGTATTACCTTATCCTCAAGTACCGGTCTTGTGATATCGCTTACATCATCCGTAACACTCGCCATAACAGATGTATGCTTTATCCTCGTCAGGTTTTCCGATATGAACCCGGCGAGACCATCCTTGCAGAAGACACAAGCTTCATTGCCTTTTACAAATATATCTCCCAGCATTTCTCTCTTGATCCCAAGATTCATGAGGGCACCCAGAAAATCCCGATGATTAAGCTCATCCGAAAACTTATTCATTATGGGGCGTATCCGTATTGCCGCTATCGGGAAATCCTGTACATATCCTGCTTCTTCTTCACTTCCGAACCTTATCATCTTTCTCTCTGCTATATCGCATCCTCCAAATAGGGCCGGATGAGCATATGAGAGTTCCCTTTCACACTCGTAATATACCGATTGCTCCGCAAGAGACATGAAGTCAGTGAAGGTATATTTCCCCTGGTTATAACTCCTGTCTGCAAGTTC
>ONRZ01000192.1 GCA_900320345.1 uncultured Lachnospiraceae bacterium
GCGTCTTGAACAGGATGTCAAGGGGCACATAACATTCCCCATGATGCATGAGTGCAGGGCGGAGGTGAGCATCGTGCCTACAGGAGACGGAACCCACAATCTCATCTTTACCGACGGTATCTACGGATTCTCGGTCCGCCCTGTATTCTCCTCAAGAGGTAAGTTTAAGAAGCTTGAGGTTAAGGACATCCGTCCTATCAGAGTAAAGGATGGAGGAAAGGATGATAAAGAAACGGCGCTTAACTGCGCCGCATGACCCGCTAAATATTCAGTAACTAACAACTGTTTCCTTAATCTGCTTCTTTTAAGCGATCTGCTCGACACTTCATTAGATGAGCTGGTCCGTACAAAGGAGATAGACGATGGCTTAATTGCCTGAGAATAAACCACAGGTTGATTGTTGGTATATGCCGCAATCTTTAAAATCTAAACTGTAACCCAAAACTTTCAAAAAGGAGAAATGCCATGGCAAACGTGATTCTGGAATCGGCAAGAGGGCTCCAGCCCGTGTGTATCGAAGATGAACTTTTAAGGCACCGTCAGATATTCCTGGATGATCAGGTGGACGGGGTAAGCTGCGGAAGCCTTATCAAGCAGCTGATGGTACTTGAGAACGACGATTCTTCCAAGGAGATCACTCTCTATATCAACAGTCCCGGAGGATCGGTACAGGACGGACTTGCACTCTATGATGCACTGATGCTCATGAAGTCCCCGATACGTACCGTATGCACAGGGACCTGCGCGAGTATGGGTGCGATCATTTTTCTGGCGGGTAAGAAGAGGGAGATGATGAGACATGGCAGGATAATGATCCATGATCCCGCGTTCGGCGGCCGTCATGACATGGGAGGAAAGAAGCCCCATGAGATCCAGGCCGAGCTTGACGACCTTAACCGCTGCCGGGAGTCACTCGCAAGCATAATCGCCGAGAGGACCGGCAAGGATATCAAGGAGATATACGAAGTCACTGCAAACGATACCTATTACAGTCCCGAGGAAGCCGTAAAGTTCGGGCTCGCAACAGGTATCATCAGAAAGAAAGGGGGATTATGATATGGGAAAGAATAATAAGTATGGTTTCAGGGTATTCGCACAGGGTGAGAAGATCACCAATGACACAAGGGAAACGGGGCTTAATAACAATGACCTCATCATAGGCACGAGCGGGACAGGCAAGACCGGCGGATATGTTATCCCTGCTCTGCAGAACATCTACGGGAGCCTGGTCGTATCGGACACAAAATGCCAGCTGGCCCGCAGGTTCCGCAGGGAACTTGAGAGAAAGGGGTACAAGGTCAAGGTGGTGGATTTTGTCAATCCCGGGGATTCAGACGGATATAATCCGCTGCGCTATATCAGGCGGTATGAGGATAATGAATACAGTGAACAGGATGTGCTCACCATAGCCGACATCCTGTCCCCGGTTGAAAGCCAGAGGGATCCTTTCTGGGACAAGGCAACAGCCATTTATCTGACATTTCTTATCGCCTACTGTCTTGAAACGGAAAAGCCGGAGGACCAGAACATGATGAGGGTGTGCGGCTTAAGGAGACAGTTTGCGCAAAAGGACGGGGATATCCTGTTCATGGACTGGATAGAAGATCATAAGGATGGTCTTGCTGCAAGAAAATACTATGAATTACGGTCCTGGCGGGATGCCGAGAAGACATGGAGCAGCATTGAAGGGATAATGTCATCCAAGCTTGCCCCGTTTGACTGCAGGGAACTTAAGATACTGCTGTCCAAGAATGACAGTATCGATATCGGGAGCCTGGGCCGTGAGAAAACAGTGCTGTTTATAAACCAGAGTGATACCAATCGTGCTTTTGATAAGATCATCAACCTGCTCAATACGCAGATAATGCAGGTGCTCTGCGCAGAGGCAGACAAAAATGATGACGGAAGGCTTGAAGTGCCCGTGAGGCTGATCCTTGATGATTTTGCAAGCGGATCCACCATACCGGACTTCGATAAGGTGATATCAGTCATACGCAGCCGCGACATCAGCGTAAACCTTATCATACAGTCCATGACACAGCTCCAGTCATTGTATGACGAGCCGACAGCCCTAACCATAATAAACAACTGCGATAACCTGTTGTTTCTCGGAGGCCAGGATCTGTCGACCGCGCAGTATATCGCATACCGCTCTGACAGGACACCGGAAGCGATACTCAGCATGCCGAGGACCAAGGCCTATCTGATAAGGTCGGGTGAGAAGGCAAGGCTGGTGGATAAGATCACTCCGTACAGTACGCTGACAAAGGCGAACGATACCCAGACGGAGAACTGATCCGCATAAATGCAGGCAGCAATGTTTCGGTAAGAGTCAATATTAATATAGGAGGAACGCCCATGATCACAGTACAGGAGTATGTATCAAGTGAAGATACTATCAGAAAAGTTGTAAATGAGCTTATCAACAAGCCGGTAGCACAGATGGTCAATTATAGGAAGTCAGGCAGTAACCTTGATATCCTGTTAAATGATTATGAGAATGATTCCGCGTTGATAGAGCCTGATTATATCAAGGGAAGTATACGTGAGCTTACTTTCCTTGATGTACTCGCTCTCATCAGGGATGTAAAGAGTGACAGCAGGTATGATTTTGGATATCCCAGAGGACACAGTCTTGGGAAGAACAGGATAACCTGTGTTGAGAACTATATTAATTATGTAAGAATGTTACTTTCCTTTTTCATGAACTGTACGACCGAAAAGGAAAACAGGACGGAGTACCTGTTTGGCAAGTTTAAGCTTAAGGATCTGTATATGCTGGAGGATGACCGGGGCGGGCTTGAGAACAAATGGGATTACAGGAAGTTTTGTGAAATGTATAAAACACATATGATAAAATACGGTAACCTGTATAGTGCATCTGAAAAAGATAAGCTAAACGAAGATACGACGGTACGAGAGTTCATAACTCATTGCTATTATATGACGCATACCTTCTGGATACCCGCCTGTGATGACCCGGATATGTATATCAAAGGCATCAGATCGGCATATGAGATCACCGGCAGATTTCTGGTCGAGTACTTTACGGTGAAATACCGTGATATGTATGACCTTGAAAACATAAAGAGCAGGATAATTAAGCCGGCGGACAGTGATTTCATTGACATTGATGAGCTGATCCAGAAGCTTGGAGATCCGGAGGATGATATTCCGTTTGATTGATGGCTTATGATCCTAAAAACGCATGAGGACAGATGACAGTACACTTATGGCTGTGTTTTGATTTCGGTTGTAGTATAGTATTGAATATGGGAGTTTACTTCTCGT
>ONRZ01000077.1 GCA_900320345.1 uncultured Lachnospiraceae bacterium
CGGAACTTATCAGTCTAACGAAGCTTTTATAATGATGATACCGGGGACCGGAGGAAATGAGTATCTGTTTTGCGTAAAGCCATGTATCCGGCAGCCGGAGGATTAAAGTATAAGTTTGGATCATGAGGGATTCACGGGATCACAGGGAAAAAATCAAATACCATATCACATTTAAGGAGTTTTTGCACAGTCTTAAGATCAGGCATATACTCCTGTTTCTGCTTCTTCCGATATTTCTTCTTTTTTTACTCTTTATGAATTTCCGTATGCTTTACCGGGTGACTTCGGATAATATAAGCTACGGCGGCGAATACAGAGTCAAGAGTTATTCCGTCGCTTACGAGGATTATCAATGTTGAGCATATGTTCAAGACCGGCGCCTCAAATGAAGAGATACTGGAATTTTTCGGGTATGAATCCGATTCCTATGCCAAAGAGGTCAATGTGGATACGACCGGAGTATACGGTTATATAAAAGGTGAATATCTGGACGGTTCCGGATGGGTACCGGATGAAGATTATGAACCGACCGAAAGACCGTGGTATCTGGATGCCGTGGAAAGCCGCGGTGAGGTGACCTATGTTGCGCCTTATGTCGATGAGGAAACGGGAGACACGATAATGACGATAGCTAAATGCCTGTCTGACGGAATCAGCGTTGTGGCTCTTGATTTTAAGATGAATGACCTGACATTGATAACGGATGAACTGACTGCAGGTTCCGATGACGGCAGCAGGGTCATACTGATCGATGAAGACGGAACCGTTGTGGCGCATTCCGACAAAGATCAGGTTGGAAGGAACTATTTTGAAGAGAATGACATACTGTACAGGAGCATAGCCGAGAAAGCCTTAAAGGAGGGCAGCGAGCGTTTTGAAGTAAACTATGGCAAAAGCACTGATGTCTTTTTTGCAAGACCCATAGGAGGCGGATGGTATGTTTTGTCGCAGACCGGTGATAAGCAGGCTTTTGCAAGGGTTTTTGAAGCAATACGCGGTACGCTTATAGTTGGTATACTCGGAACACTTATAATTTTTGCCGTTCTGATCGTAATGACGTTTCGCAGGATCAAGTCGGATAACCTGAATGCCAATCTGCAGACCGTAGCGGGTATCTATGTCTGCATGTATAAGATGAATATATTGGATGATACATTTGAAGAGATAAGCTGTCAGTCTGACGATCTTGCGGCTTTGGTGGCTGGCAGGCGTACGGAAGCAAGAAAAACTTTAAGCGAACTTGTCACCGGGCTTACGGACGACCGTTCCAGAGAGGATGTTGCCTTTTTCACCAATATGGACACCCTCGGAGAAAGGATGAAGAACAGCGACATACTTACCATAGAATTCATGAACCATAAAAATCTGTGGTGCCGCGGACGTTTTGTCGCATCGGAGCGTGATGCGGAAGGGAATCTCATAAGTGTAATATGGATGATCGAATATATCGATGAAGAAAAGCGAACCAGGGACAGACTCAGATATCTGTCGGAAACGGATGCGATGACAGGCATAAATAACAGAGGCAGCGGTGAGAACAGGATACGCAAGCAGCTGGTCGACGGTGAAGGCGGTATGTTTATGCTGCTCGATGTAGATGAGTTCAAATCGATCAATGACAGATACGGTCATGATGTGGGCGATCAGGTCCTTATCGGGATCGCAGACTGTATGAAGAAGGCATTCAGAGATAACGATATAATAATGCGGCTCGGCGGAGATGAGTTTGCTGCATTTATCCCGAATGTTTACAGTACGGAAGGCGGAGGCGGCATTGTTATCGATCGTTTTCTTGAGTGTATACGGAATGTGAAGATCAAGGCTCTTGACGATGAGACGATAAATGTGAGTGTCGGTGTATCTTTTTACAGGGTAGGAGACCGGTTCACGTTTGACGAACTGTATAAGAGGGCTGATAAGTGTACATATGAGAGCAAGGCAATACCGGGGACCCGTGTGACATATTACAGCGAAGCGATGGAGGACGGTATGACAGACTGAGATATTTAGGCCGGAATCGAAAGGAGAAACTGACATGAAATATTATGTAAACCAAAAGGCGGTAAGGAGCGGAGACGGAAGCGAAGGTGCACCGTTTAAAAGGATAACGGATGCGGCACTTATTGCCAGACCGGGTGATGAAGTTATAGTTGCACCCGGTATTTATCGTGAAGATGTAAGCCCTAAGAATGCGGGAACGGAGCGCGACAGGATAGTGTACCGCTCGTCGGAGAAAAGGGCGGCCGTTATCACAGGTGCTGATGTGTTTGATACGTGGGAGCATTATAAAGGCGATGTATGGAAGCTTACGATACCAAATACCTATTTCGGGAAATATAATCCGTATACCACCTATGTAAGCGGTGACTGGCTTAATATCACGATCCCGGTACATACCGGAGAGGTATTCTTAAACGGTAAGTCGCTTTATGAGAAGGACAGCCTCGATAAGGTCATCGATCCTGAATTCTATGATGCTTCCTGGGATCGCGGTTTTACCCGGCATACATGGTATACCGAACAGGCGGATGATAAGGATGAAACGGTTATCTATGCCAATTTTCAGGGAAAGGATCCGAATAAGGAGTGTGTCGAGATAAACGTACGTCCGCACTGTTTCTGGCCCGAAGATATGCATGTTGACTATATAACACTGTCGGGATTCACGGTGACCAAGGCTGCTACCCAGTGGGCTCCGCCGACAGCACTGCAGGAAGGCATGATAGGTCCGCACTGGTCCAAGGGGTGGATCATCGAGGACTGCGATATTTCCGAATCCAAATGCTCGGGAATATCTCTTGGCAAATACAGGCAGCAGGGCAATGACAATAAGTGGCTTAATTATAAATATAAGGACGGCGCCCAGACACAGCGTGACTGCTCCTTTATAGCTCAGCTTGACGGCTGGAGCAAGGAAAGTATTGGTTCGCATATCGTAAGGAACTGCGATATCCATGACTGCGGCCAGACCGGTATCGTGGGCAATCTCGGATGTGTATTTTCGCTTATCGAGAACAACCATATACATCATATAAACAATAAGCGTAATCTCGCCGGTGCCGAAATAGGCGGCATCAAGCTTCATGCTGCTATTGATGTGATCATACGGAACAATCATTTTCATGACTGTGTAAGGGGGATATGGCTTGACTGGCAGTGCCAGGGAACAAGGGTATCCGCCAATCTTTTCCATGATAACTGTATGTCAAGGGATCATCTTTTGAAACCCGAGTTCACGGAGGGGCTGGGTATGGGTGAAGATCTGTGGATAGAGATAGCCCATGGTCCGACTCTTGTAGATAATAATATCATGCTCTCCGAGCGCTGTGTGCGCATACCGACTCAGGGTGTGGCTTTCGTGCACAATCTGTTCTGCGGTGCGATATCGGGAGTGGGAAGAGGGGTGCTTAACGGCTCGGTGGATATCCCGTCTCCAAGATATACGCCTATACACAGACCGCACAGTACTGCCATTACCGGTGTTATGACCGTGCTTCACGGTGATGTGAGGTTTTATAACAATATCTTTGTTCAGCCGAAGGTAAGACAGGGAATGATAGATATCTGCAACGGCGGCGGGCTCGATAAGAAGGATGAGCCTTTTGAACACAAAAACGGACCGATCATAAATGTTATGGGAGAAGGAGAATGGGATGATCTTAACCTTGTGGCAGGAACATCCTGCTATAACGGATTTATGACACAGGCCGAGTGGGAGAAGATGTTTGACGGCTACTGCGGAGAAGGTTCACCTGTAACAAGGGACAGATATTACAGACCGCTTCCGGTATGGACCGGCGGAAATGTGTTCTTTAACGGTGCGAAACCCTGCGATATTGAAGAGAATTTCACAGTGGATGACGAGCACGAGATATATGTTGAACTTAAGGAAGTAAACGGAGATTATAAGCTTGATACAAACCTTGATGAGTATCTGCCGAAATGCCGCATCATTACGTCCGATACACTCGGGATGGCTTTTGAACCCGAGGAGCGTTTTGAGAACCCTGACGGAAGCGATATAATCTTTGATGCGGATTATTACGGAAATAAGCGCGGAGAGTTACCGGTTGCCGGCCCGTTCGCATAGAATTTCTGATGTTTACTGCGATATCCGGGTATATCGACAAATATATATCAAGATACGCAACGCAAATGTCAAGATATCATGCAAGCATCTTGACATAAAACGAATAAATAACTTGACAAATGAAAAAGCCTGCGGTACAAATGAAATGTAGAGTTATATTTTGTTTCAGTGCCGCAGGCTTTTTTTGAATGCCTGCAGAAAGGGGCGGAAATGAAATTCATTGATGTTCATGAGGCTTCCGAAAAGTGGGATATGAACGAAAGACGGATAACCATGTTGTGTCGTGACGGGAAGATAGCGGGTGCCAGGAAGGAAGGCAAGCTGTGGTACATACCGGCAGATGCCGTAAGACCATATGACGGCAGGACCAGGGAAGCCAAAGGAAGTATTAAAGCATCAAAAGGGAAGGAGAAAAGAAGTATGGGGAAATATTTCGGTACAGACGGATTCAGAGGTAAGGCGGGAGTTGTGCTGACTGCCGAACACGCATTTAAGATCGGCCAGTTCCTCGGCTGGTATTACAGCAAGAAGGCTCCGGCCAAGATAGTTATAGGCAAGGATACAAGACGTTCTTCTTATATGTATGAGAGCGCCCTGGCGGCGGGTATAACATCGACCGGCGGCAACTGCTATCTTCTGCATGTCACTACAACGCCCTGTGTGAGTTATATAACAAGGACCGAAGGTTTTGACTGCGGTATCATGATATCGGCCAGCCATAATCCGTTCTTTGATAACGGGATCAAGCTTCTCAATAATGAAGGCGAGAAGATGGAAGACGAAGTCCAGGATATGGTCGAGAGGTTTATAGACGGTGAACTTGATGACGTAAAGCCTGCCACGGATGATAAGATAGGCCAGACGGTAGATTTCTATTCCGGAAGGAACAGGTATATAGGTTATCTTACATCCATAGCTCCCGTATCCTTTGAAAACCGCAAGGTGGCGCTTGACTGCGCGAACGGAAGTGCATGGATGATCGGCCGTGCCGTGTTTGATGCGCTCGGAGCGAAGAATTATGTTATGAACAACACGCCCGACGGCGTAAACATCAATCTTAACGCAGGTTCCACGCACATTGAAGGACTTCAGAAATATGTCAGGGAAAATAAGGTTGATGTCGGGTTTGCCTTTGACGGCGATGCGGACAGGTGCCTGGCGGTTGATGAATACGGAGATGTTGTGAACGGCGATACGATAATGTATATCTGTGCCAAGCATTTAAAGAGCAAGGGGATGCTCCCGAGCAATACCGTGGTGACTACGGTCATGTCCAATTTCGGTCTCTACAAGGCCTTCGACAATATCGGGATCGATTATGAGAAGACGAAGGTCGGTGACAGATATGTATATGAGAATATGAAGGAGAACAATCATATGCTCGGCGGAGAGCAGTCGGGCCATGTGATCTTCAGGAAGTATGCACACACCGGAGACGGTCTGGTCACTGCAATAATGCTCATGACTGTCATGGTTGAGACACAGCTGCCTCTTTCGGTACTTGCCTCGGAGGTTAAGATGTATCCGCAGGTGCTTAAGAATGTGGAAGTGGATGATAAGGAGAAAACTCTGGAGGATGCGGCTGTTAAGAAATCGGTCGAGGATACCACGGCTTATCTTGGAAATGAGGGACGCGTGCTCCTTCGCGCATCCGGTACCGAGCCCGTGCTTCGTGTCATGTCCGAGGCGGCCACGTATAAGGATTGTGAGAAGTGTGTTGATGAGATCATTGATGCAATGAAGGCATCAGGGCATCTCATCAAGGTAAGAGGTTAGCAGAGAGGATAAGAAGGAAAGGAGTAAATCATGAAACTGACTATCGATGATCTGTACGATCTGTCGCATACCAGGGCGGCGGATTATCTTAAGAAGTTTAAGTATCCGTGGGAAGCGCTTGAAGGTATAAAGGAACTCATCCTTGAGATAGGGCCGTCTTTAAGCAAAGATGAATATGATAACCCGAAGGAGAATGTGTGGATCGCCAAAGATGCAAAGATCTATCCGAATAACTATATAGACGGGCCCTGCATCATAGGACATAAGACGGAAGTCCGCCCGGGTGCTTTCGTAAGAGGGTCGGCTCTTGTCGGTGACAACTGTGTTGTGGGCAATTCGACGGAACTTAAGAATGTCATACTTTTCGACAATGTACAGGTTCCCCATTATAACTATGTAGGTGACTCGATCCTCGGATACAAGGCTCATATGGGTGCGGGCTCTATCACGAGCAATGTAAAATCGGACAAGAAGCTTGTTGTCATAAAGAATGAAGGAGAACTTATAGAGACCGGGCGCAAGAAGGTGGGTGCGCTTATAGGAGACAGAGTGGAAGTGGGCTGCAACAGCGTGCTGAACCCCGGTACTGTAATAGGACGTGACAGCAATGTATATCCGGTTTCCTGCGTGCGCGGAGTGATCCCGGAGAACAGTATCTATAAGGAAGCGCGTAAGATAGTGGTAAAAGAGAACGATTAAAGGAACAGACGAAACAAGGGCAAGGGATTAAAGGAGGAGAAAAATGAAGGTAATAGTAGCGGACACATATGAAGAAGGTGCAAAGAAGGCGGCTGATATAATCGAAAAGCTTGTACGTGAGAATCCTGCGTGTACTCTGGGGCTTGCAACGGGATCCAGTCCGGTCGGCATGTACAAAGAACTTGCAAGAAGATGTAAGGAAGAGGGACTTGATTTTTCCAAAGTGCATTCGGTAAATCTTGACGAATATGTCGGACTTGAGCCTACACATGAGCAGAGCTACAGGTACTTTATGGACGACAATCTGTTCAACCATATCAATATAGACAAGGCTAATACCTATGTAGCCAAAGGAACCGGTGATGTTGAGGCAAACCTTAAGGAGTTCAACGATATCCTGGATAAAACCGACATAGACCTTCAGGTATTGGGTGTTGGTCCCGACGGACATCTTGGGTTTAACGAGCCCGGTGCATTTCTGTATGAGAAGGCACACAAAGAAACCCTTGAGGACTCTACCATAGATGCAAATACAAGATTCTTTGCAAACCGTGATGAAGTTCCCAGATATGCGGTCACCATGGGGATGGGAAGCATCATGAAGGCTAAGACGCTTCTCATGATAATAAACGGCAACAAGCAGGATGCCGCAAGAAAGCTGCTCATGGATGATAAGATCGACCCGATGTGCCCTGCCACATTCATGCGCCTTCATCGTGATGCGATAGTTGTGATAGAGAAGAAGCTTGCGGATGAGATAGGGTATAAAGGATAAATTTTTATTGCCACACCGGTCCGGCATGCGTATAAATATACAGATAGTGATTGAAAGCGGTCATACGCTTGTTAAATGATGTATGGCAGAAGATCTTATAAGGAGGATCAGCATAATGGAAAAAGACAGGAAACTCAGTGAAAATGAACTTGAACAGGTAAGCGGCGGCTGGAGCGAAGAAGATGAGAGAAAACTCAGGGAAGAGAAGGAAAGAAGCCTCCACGGCAAGATAGTAAGGGATATGTTCGGGAATGTTACATTTACGGACAAGACGGGAGTTACCGGCACATATACCGCGGAGCAGTGGAACAAGCTCAGAAGTCAGTGGGCTTTCAGCGGTAATCCGGAATACTACATGGAGACCATAAACGTATCCGAACTTAACGGAGTTCTTGCCGGTTTATAATCTAATTCTTTTGCGGAAAACAGCCGATATATAGGGTAAAGGGAAACAGGGAGGTGATCTTATGATCAACATGGTCGGAGTAGAATACATACTCCCGCCTCCGCCCGCTCCGCCCGATATACCGGCTGTTGCCGCATCTGTACCGTTTAAGGGCCTTAAACGCGGCAAAGACAGGGA
>ONRZ01000290.1 GCA_900320345.1 uncultured Lachnospiraceae bacterium
GAGAGCGGACAGCATGTACGCAGAGTAAAGGATTTTACAAACATTCTTGCAACACAGGTTATGAACGATTATCCCGAATACGGACTCACTCAGGAGACAGTGGATATCATAACCTCCGCAAGTGCATTGCATGATGTCGGCAAGATAACGATCCCGGACAGCATACTTTTAAAGCCCGGAAGGCTGACAAGCGAAGAATTCGATATAATGAAGACACATACGGTAAACGGCTGTCTTATACTTGAGAAGATGCCGGCCGACTGGGATGAGCAGTATATGAAGATCAGTATGGAAATATGCCGACATCACCATGAGAAATATGACGGTAAAGGCTATCCGGATGCTCTGAGCGGGGATAATATCCCTATATCGGCTCAGATAGTTTCCGTGGCCGACTGTTATGATGCACTGGTATCAAAGAGGGTATATAAGGATGCATTCAGCTGTGACGAGGCTTTCCGTATGATAAGAGAAGGAGAGTGCGGTACTTTTAATCCAAAACTCATGGATTGCTTTGCAGTATGTAAGGATAAGTTTGAGACTCAGGTCAATCTGACCAACAGTGCAGAAAACAATGAGTAATGAACGTTCATATATCGCTATCGATCTTAAATCCTTTTATGCATCTGTTGAATGTATAGACTTGGGGCTTGATCCTCTTGAAGCAAAACTGGTGGTGGCCGATGAGTCAAGGACCGACAAGACGATCTGTCTTGCCGTGTCGCCCGCACTTAAAGCGTACGGAATACCGGGAAGGCCCAGGCTTTTTGAAGTAAAGAGCGCTGTTAAGAAGGCCGGGATCAAAGACCTTGTGATCGCAGTGCCCCGTATGTCGAGATATGTTGAAGTAAGTACGCGCATATATAATATTTATCTTAAATACATAGCGCCCGAGGACATCCACGTCTATTCCGTTGACGAGGTGTTTATGGATGTCACCGATTATCTTAGGACCTATGATAAAACTCCCCACGAACTTGCAGTAACAATAATACATGAAGTACTTGATAAGACAGGTATAACCGCAACCTGCGGTATAGGTACGAATCTGTATCTCAGTAAAGTTGCAATGGATATTGTGGCAAAACACACACAGGCCGATGCGGACGGGGTCAGGATAGCGGAACTTGATGAAGACAGATACAGGCGCCTTTTGTGGGACCATAAGCCGATCACGGACTTTTGGCGGGTCGGAGCCGGTACCGCAAAGAAGCTTAAGCAGTATGGCATGCATACTATGGGTGATGTCGCAAGATGTTCCGTAGGAGGAGCCGGCGAGTATCATAACGAAGAACTGTTATATAAACTGTTCGGAGTTAATGCAGAGCTGCTCATAGATCATGCATGGGGATGGGAACCATGTACGATCGAAGCGATAAAAGCATATAAACCCGAATATAATTCGGTGGGTAACGGACAGGTCCTCCAGTCACCTTATACTTATGAAAAGGGAAGCCGAAAGAGCACGGGCATATAAGGGAGAGAAACATATGGACCGTTACGGACGCGAGGTTCCGAAGCATGCTCACGGTACCGCGAATCTTAAGGGTTTCAGTTCATCCACCAAGGAGATAACCGACGCTGTTTTAAAACTTTATGATGAGATCATCGATAAGGATCTGCTTATAAGGCGTGTCTACATCGCGGCAAATCATGTAAAGGATGAACATGCACCGGATGAGGAGGAAGGATACGAACAGCTCGATCTGTTCACGGATCTTGGCGAACTTGAAAAGAACAGGGACGAGAAGGAAAGACAGCTGAAAAAAGAGAAGAATATCCAGCATGCTGTACTTGATATCAAAAAAAAGTACGGAAAGAATGCAATACTTAAAGGTACGAATTTTGTAGAAGGAGCTATGACGAGGTCGCGCAATGCCCAGATAGGCGGACATAAGGCCTGAAAGGAAAAGTTATGGAGGATTATTCTGATATCATAAATATGCCGCATCACATTTCAAAGACGCATCCGCAGATGTCAATGTTAAACAGGGCGGCACAGTTTTCTCCGTTTGCAGCCCTGACGGGATACGAATCGGCAATAAAGGATACGGAAGAGGAAAAC
>ONRZ01000253.1 GCA_900320345.1 uncultured Lachnospiraceae bacterium
AAAAGAGAATATAAGAACCGTATCCTTCTGTGTTTCGGAGTCTTGATCGCGCTTATGAGCGGACTGTATGATATTAGGCTGCTCGGTAAGCTTTTGCCGGTTTACAGACCGTTAAACCAGACTTTCTATCAGACGGAATTTCTTGAAAACGGTGAGTATCCCGACAGTTTACTGGCGATGTTGCTTAAGGGTAAGACAGTCTATACGAAGGATGAAATATACCTGCTCGAGGACACGGAACCTCATGGTAAGAGCTTTTTATATGCATATTATCACGCAAGAAATGTATATTGGTTTCTGGATTTCGCCGGTGCGTCGAACGTGCGTGATAAAAATATGAACGGTTACGGTCTTGATAGTACATTGCTTGAGAGAGATTTTGACGAACTTGGTATAACGAATGATATGTTCAGATATTGTTTTATGCACAATGACATATCTGATGAGCCGGGAAACTATTTCACATATTACTGGTATTATTATGAGTATCTTGACAGCATTAAGGCCTATTTGAATGTTGTTTCCGATTCAAAAGGTGAGACCGTTTTTGATGCGGATGAACTTGTGATACTCTGGAATACCGTTGACGGTACAGAGGAAGAAGATATTTATATAATGACAAAGGATTACTACGATAAGGAGGTGGCGGGAAATGAGTGATATGATAGCTGCCTATATCGGAGAAATGAGTGCGGGGTTCTGCTCTAAGCAGATTGTCGTTATAATGATGCTTTTTATCCTGGGATACCTTCTTATTGCCGTTTCTTACGGTGACAAAACCGATGTATATGAGGTGCTGCTAAGTTTCCCGACAGGTCTTTCAACATATTCAATGGCAGTATTTTTAATGCTGGTTGTCGGGATCCCGTTTGGTACGAAGAGTATTACGGCATTACTTTTGGTGATCGCATTTGTATGTGCTGTCATTTTGATAAAACGATCCGGGTTTGGCGGTATAGAAAAGAAGAAAGCTGCAATTTGTTTAATAGCAATGTTATGTATCGCTGTTATTTCATGTTCGGGAATTTTGCCGGTCAGTTTATCCAATGATTCATTATACTACTATCATATGTATCCGAAAGCTATTGTTCACAGTGGCGGTCTAAGGATGCAGTACAATGTATTTCTCACGGATGTCGGTCAGACCAGTGCGATCCTGAATACACTCCCGTTTGTATACGGATTCGACGAGGGATTTGGGATCCAGACGGTGATGGTCATAAATACATTGGTGATAATAATATATGCACTGTTCGAGCAGAGCAGAAAGATAGGAGATAACAGAAAGGCTGTTGTTGCAACAGTTATACTTTCCGCATCTCTTGTCTGTTCAATGCCGTATCTGGTCATGTCTATGTGGGTTATGTCCAACGGGTATTTTATGTGTTTTATGTTTATATGTGTTTATACTGTATGGAGAGACGCAAACCGTGACAAGGTAAATGACGTTTGCGGAAATGACAAGGGTCATATCATCCTGAGCCTGTTGTTTGTAATGATGTCGTTGCTGCGGATGGAAGGCTGCATTATTGCCGTTATATTGGTATTATGTTTCTCGACATTCGACTATTCCGGGAAACAGTTGTTTATAACATTCCTTTTACCCGTATTGTTCGCCAGTCTGATCTATGATGCGAGGATATTTCTGTTCATGAAAATTGATGCTCCCTATACCTTCCTTACGCCGGTTAAGGCACTGGTTCAGTTTGCGGCGATCGCGGCCGTATCTGTTTACATACTTTTCATACGGAACAGACTTTCCGAAAAGATACGGGGTTATTTCGGAATGTTTATTCTATCATGTCTTATTTTCGTAAATGCGGTATTGTTTCTGTATGACAGATCGTTGTATATTGAAAATGCGAAAGCCTTTATACACAACTTATCCGATCAGAGCGGTTGGGGACTGTTCCCCATGATCGTCATCGGAGTATATGTAATGTGGTTTATTGCCCGATCGAAAAAGACGGGATATAATGATACATATTGGGATCTTTGTTTTGCGGCCTATCTTCTTACGGCGATCGCAGTCAGTTTTGCAAGGGATGATGCCCTTAGGGAGAGCATAGCGGATTCCGGCAACAGGGTAATGCTCCAGGTAACGCTGCTTGCCTTTTTTGCATCGGCCAAAACAGTAATGGTTAATGACAGACGGCCTGATGATATGGTCAGGATAACGACGCCGGAACTTGCGGATGCTTTCATAGAGGAACAGATATCCGCGCTCCGCGAACAGATAGGAGATAAGAAGGTGCTTCTGGCACTTTCCGGAGGAGTGGATTCATCCGTTGTTGCGGCACTTCTCATAAAGGCTGTGGGACAGCAGCTTGTATGCGTGCATGTAAACCACGGCCTTCTCAGAAAGGGTGAACCGGAGCAGGTCATCGAAGTATTTAAGAACCAGATGAAGGCAAATCTTATTTATGTTGATGCAACCGATCGTTTCCTGGATAAGCTGGCGGGAGTTACCGATCCCGAGACCAAGAGGAAGATAATAGGCGGTGAATTCATAGATGTATTTGCCGAAGAAGCAGGTAAGCTTGACGGCATAGAGTTCCTTGCTCAGGGAACCATATGGCCGGATATCCTGGAGAGTGAAGCAGGGATAAAGGCACACCATAATGCCGGCGGTCTCCCGGAAGATATGAAGTTCGAGCTCGTTGAGCCGGTTAAGATATTGTTCAAGGATGAGGTACGTGTTGTGGGTGAGCGTCTGGGCCTTCCCGCAAACATGGTATACCGCCAGCCGTTCCCGGGTCCGGGTCTCGGAGTACGCTGTCCCGGAGCGATAACAAGAGATCGTCTTGAAGCCGTACGTGAATCGGATGCGATCCTTCGCGAGGAGTTTGCAAAGAACGGACTTGAAGGCAAGGTATGGCAGTATTTCACAGTCGTTCCTGATTT
>ONRZ01000016.1 GCA_900320345.1 uncultured Lachnospiraceae bacterium
TGATCTATATGGGCTATGATGCAAAAATTCCTGATCTTACTCTGATCCATTAAGATTTATCCTCCGCTTTTTATCCCTGCCGCCTCTTCTCCAGTGATAGAACCGGGCAAGTGACAGCATTATCAAAATGAAAAACAGAACTATTGCCGAACCGAAGCAGTCTATCACCACATCCTTAAAGGAACCGCTCCTTCCGTCCGCATGAAGCTGGTTGATCTCGTCAAGTACGGCTATGACCGTCGTAAAACAGAACGTAAATATGAAAGCAAGGCTGTTTTTTATCTTCCTGCAATACCAGAAGACAAAGGTAAAGAAAGTGAGCAGCGCAAATTCGGTTATATGGGCTCCCTTTCTGACAACCCCTTCATAAACCGGTACAGCCTTATGTATCTTCTCGGCAGTCCATTTTAAGTTAAACAGTTTATTTATGATGTACAGTAGTTTTTCGGTCACAAACCTGCTGAGTTCCGCAGATCTGTCGGCATCATCACTGCCGAATCCGAATATCATCATGATGATAAGGATCACGGGCAGCAGCTGTATCGCAAACAGAGTCACCCTGTTTAGCTGCTGTTCATGCCTGCTAAGAGGAAGCTTTGTCTCATGCTTGACCGCTATATAACTCTTATATACCAGCCAGAAAACCGTAAACCCGAGCACAGCCCCCGCTGTGTTGAGAAGGATGTCGTCCGTCTCAAAATATCCCCTTGCCGTAATGAGCTGCATGAGTTCGATCGAAAGGCTTGATATGAACGCAGCAAGGATAAGGTTCCACCACTTTTTGAAGAAGTTGCTCTTAAGCGGGACCAGTATACCAAACGGTACGAATAACAGGACGTTTTCAAGAGCATGCCTTGACATCGTACCGCTCTTGCTCCATGTCCCGAAGATCTCAAGGTTTATCTTGCTGCTCCTGCTCCCTGCCTCTCTGCCCGACAGCGTGAGCGACACAAGGTATGACAGATAAATGCACAACAATCCGAACTTGAAGACATTCCATAACATCTTCATAACGCTGTCATGCTCCCTGTGGCGCAGTCTCCTTACCGTATTTACCGTTATTATGACAAAAATATATATAAGGACTGCCCAGCTTGCAAAGGTTAAAGCCTGTTCGTCGAAGCTTCTCAAGGCAGTCCATATATCATTAAGCGCATTTATTAACATTATCTGTAGATTATATCATCCCTTGAAGGGCCGTTGCTTATCATCGTTATCGGGAAACCGATCCTCTTCTCGATAAACTCTATGTAATTCCGGCAGTTCTCCGGAAGTTCTTCGTATTTTTTGATCCCGCGTATGTCGCATTTCCATCCCGGCAGGACTTCAAGTACCGGTTTTGCCTTCTCCAAAAGTCCCGTTGTAGGGAAGTCGGTCGTGACCTTACCGTCTATCTCATAACCCGTACATACCGGTATCTCATCAAGATATCCGAGCACATCAAGCACAGTGAACGCAACATCCGTGGTGCCCTGTATACGGCAGCCGTATTTTGAAGCCACGCAGTCAAACCAACCCATTCTTCTCGGACGCCCGGTAGTGGCTCCGAACTCTCCTCCGTCTCCGCCGCGGTTTCTTAATTCATCTGCTTCGTCCCCGAATATCTCTGATACGAAGGCACCCGCTCCGACAGCCGACGAATATGCCTTACATACAGTGATAACCTGCTTGATCTCATAAGGCGGTATACCCGCTCCGATGGCACCGTATGCCGCAAGGGTCGAAGAAGATGTTACCATGGGATAGATACCGTGATCGGGATCCTTTAATGAACCCAGCTGTCCTTCAAGCAGTATGTCCTTACCGTCCTGTATTGCATTCCACAGGAAAAGAGAAGTATCACCCACATAGGGCTCGACCATCTTCTTATACTCCATAAGTGTGTTATACAGTTCATCCTCATCTATCTCAGGCTTGTTATACAGATCCTTAAGCATGACATTCTTGATCGTACAGACCCTGGTTATCTTCTCACGCAAAACCGACTCGTCATCAAACAGTTCACTCACCTGGAAACCTATCTTTGCATACTTGTCCGAATAGAAAGGCGCTATGCCTGATTTGGTCGAACCGAATGATTTCCCCGCAAGCCTTGCCTCCTCATATGTATCAAAATCAATATGATACGGCATTACCATCTGTGCCCTGTCTGAGATAAGGAGCTTCGGCATCGGAACCCCCTTTGAAGTTATATCATTTATCTCCCTGAACAGAACCGGGATATTGAGCGCAACACCGTTACCGATAACGCTTGTGATATGATCGTAAAATACTCCTGACGGGAGCGTATGCAGTGCGAACTTGCCATAATTATTGACTATCGTATGTCCCGCATTTGCGCCTCCCTGAAAACGCACTACTATGTCGGCATCCTGAGCAAGCATATCCGTCATCTTGCCCTTGCCTTCATCACCCCAATTGGCTCCTACTATTGCCCTTACCATCCTGCTACCTCCTATGCCTATACATTTATATCCGCATGCATTCCGAGTACATCCCTGTTCTCATCAAGCATCGGTCTTATCACATTCTTAAGATATGCATCAACCTGCTCCGGCGCACGTCCCACATACTTCATCGGATCGGTCTTTTTCTTAAGTTCTTCCGCCGACATATTGAACATCGGCTCATCCGCTATCAGTTCGAGAAGGTTATTCTCCCTGCCTTCCTTTTTAACGTTTTTCGAAGCTTCCATGGACAGTTCCCTGATCCTCTCATGAAGCTCCTGCCTGTCTCCGCCGGCCTTTACGGCATCCATCATTATGTTTTCGGTTGCCATGAAAGGAAGCTCGCTCCTTAAGTGTTTATCTATCACCTTATCATTTACGACAAGCCCGTCAACAACATTCAGGCACAGATCGAGAACTCCGTCTGTCGCGAGGAAACCTTCGGGAATGCTCAGCCTCTTGTTTGCCGAGTCATCAAGCGTTCTCTCAAACCACTGTGTTGCCGAAGTTATCGCCGGATTGAGCGCATCTATCATGACATAGCGGCTCAGCGATGCGATCCTCTCACTTCTCATAGGATTACGCTTATATGCCATTGCGGACGAACCTATCTGGTTCTTTTCAAAAGGTTCCTCGACCTCCTTAAGATGCTGCAGCAGCCTTATATCATTCGAAAACTTATGTGCGCTCGCCGCGATACCTGCGAGCACATTCGCAACCCTTGTATCAACCTTCCTCGAATACGTCTGGCCGGATACCGGATAGCATTCCTTAAATCCCATCTTCTGCGCGATCATCGGATCGATCCTGTCTATCTTCTCATGATCTCCGTCAAAAAGTTCGAGGAAGCTTGCCTGTGTACCCGTTGTTCCCTTGGAACCCAAAAGCTTCATTGTACCGAGGACAAAATCAAGTTCTTCAAGATCGAGCATGAATTCGTTCATCCAAAGTGTCGCCCTCTTACCCACCGTGGTAGGCTGTGCCGGCTGGAAATGTGTGAATGCCAGAGTCGGAAGGGCCTTATACTCTTCGGCGAATTTTGACAGTTCAAAAATAACATTAATAAGTTTCTTCCTGACAAGCTTAAGTGCCTCGGTCATAACGATAATGTCCGTGTTATCACCCACATAACATGACGTTGCACCCAGATGTATGATGCCCTTTGCCTTGGGACACTGTACTCCGTACGCATATACATGGCTCATTACATCATGCCTGACTATACGTTCCCGCTCCTTTGCCACATCATAATTGATATCCTCTGCATGAGCCTTGAGCTCCTCTATCTGTTCGTCGGTTATATTGAGTCCGAGTTCCTTCTCCGTCTCCGCAAGGGCTATCCACAGCCTGCGCCATGTACGGAACTTCATATCCGGAGAAAAAATATACTGCATCTCCTTGCTTGCATAACGTTCCGATAACGGGCTTACATATTTGTCTGTCATATCTTACCTCTCTCACCAAACTTGATTAGTATTTTATTTTGATATATAATCTTATTCATTAACGATAACGGAGTACATCCAATGCAGGAAAAACGCAGGGAAAAGAGAATACCGATAAATGTCAGGCTCTCGGTATCGGATCTTTACACCGGAGACAGCAACACGATATCCGACATGTCATCTCCCATAGAAGTTACCGATATCTCCGCCAAAGGGATCGGTTTCATTTCGGAAGCCGTTCTTCCCGTAGGTTTTGTTTTCATAGCCAATATAGAGCTTGACCGTGAACTGCCTCAGATCATCACCGATGTCCGTATCATAAGAAGCTCCGCCATCGATGATTCGCATTATCAATACGGGTGCGAATTCGTCTCGGTATCTCCGCGGGTATCAAAAATGCTTGATGATTACGAGGATCAGTTAAAAACCGGTCAAACCTGAACCCTCGGAAATACTATCATGTTTTATTTTATAAATCAAGAAACTATTCGTACTGGCTGACTATGGCCAGTATTTCTTTGCTGAATTTCGGATATTCCCTTATAAGCGACTCTATCTCATTCTTGGACATCTCAAGACTGTAATTATTGAAATCCATTCCCTTCTTCAGCTTCTTCCGCTGTAGTATGAGGCTTCTTCTGAGTTCCTGCATAACATCATCATCCGTCAGTATATTTGTCTGGTATATGAACATTGCCGGATCGTTCAACCTGTAATTGCGAAGCAGTGCGGCAAGTTCCTTACGCGCTTTCTCAAGCTTTTCGGCAACCTCTTCGGAATGATGCCTGGCAGCCTTCTCCTCCTTATACTTCTCCCACATATAACTCAGCTCATATGAATTATTAACGTTATACTTGGAATAGTAAAAATCTATAAGATTGGTGGAATTCACATATTTTATCTTGACGCTGTTCTGGAGTGTTATCGCACGGTTAAGTTTCTTCTCGGCCTTTAACTGTTCATCCTGCGCATTCCTGTATGTGACGTATACAGCCGTAAGCGAAATGGCAAAGAATGCAAAGATCACATAAAAACCTATCTTTACATCAAACTTAAGCGTCAGTTTCAGAGCAAACAGCAGCGCTGCGGCAAGTATCGAAACAAATGAACATATAAAGGCCAGGGCTCTTGAATTGTTCGCCCTCTCCTTCTCCTCTCTGCGCTGATATGCAAGGGCTCCCTTTTCTCCCTCGAGAAGGTTCAGATCCCTCTTTATCGTCATCTGATGTTCTTCCTCTTCCCGTATCTTTCTTATGGCATCGGGGATCTCCTTCTCCCTTCTTTCCATCTCCCGATACTGGGCATCCGTGATCTTGTTTGGCGGGCGTACGTAACCCTCTTCATCCGCCTCTATCTTCTCTATCTTCTTCGCGCTGCGTTCAAGTTCACTGTACTGGCTTAAGGACAGGGCACATATCTCGTCAATGTCGGCAAGCTGTTCCGTTATCCTCTGATACTCGTTTTTCTGCCCTTCCATATCATCCGAGGCAGCCTTCATCTGTTCACACCTGTCACGGATATACAGTTCCCGTTCACGATAATCAAGGATATTTATGTCCGCGCGCCTGACGGGAGCACGCCTCAACACCTCGGTGATCTCTTCCGCATCCTCTTCGGACTGCATGCCTATACCGAAATCAAGCTCGTCGTCCTCATCCTCGCCAAAGCCCAGTTTGTCCAAGATAAAATCAACAATCCGCATAATACCTACCTGAGTATCATATTAAGCCTGTATTCACGTTTCCAGGAATCCAGTGTGGCATCAACGGCATCATAATACTGGCCGATCCTGCCGTTTTCTTTAAGTTCCTTAAGTGACTTAAGCTGCATTGCATATCTGTTGTCTGTCTTCTTATAATCATTCCTTGTCTGCAATATGGCATCAGCCGCTTTGAGCACGCGTTCCGAATAACCGCATCTTATTATCATCCTGTCATACTGTTCCCTGCTCATATACAGGTTACAGCAGACAATGTGCAGTATCAGGCTCTCGTCATCCATATTAAGCTTGTATGCTTCCATATAGTATTCGGCCGCTTTTTCAAACAGGAGAAGTTTTGCATATGTTGTTCCCATATTGTGGAGAACGGCAGCATACAGGATCGGTTCTGCATCCATATCTATCTTCTCAAGCGTTCCTATATACTCATCGATGGCACGTGCGAACTTCCTGGCCTTCAGGAGATTATCGCCCCTGCTCTTGTGCTTCCTCGCAGGACTTAATCCTGCGCTTTCCACGAGTATCTGCCGTATGTTTCTTATCTCATCCTCATCACAATAGTCTATCCCGTTAAGGATAGTCATGACAAAATCACTCAGCGTACCCTTCGTATGAAGCAGTTCCCTGAGTTTTGACGCAAGGTCCGTCATCTTAAGCTGCTTATCAAGGAACTCGCAAAGTCTCTCATCCATAAAATCATGATCGAGTGTATGTGCGTTCTGAGCTATCAGATAGCAAAGTTCCTCTGCCGAATATATATTTATACCAAGTCCCACTACATTGTACGGCCTGTCCGCCGACATCTCATGGCACAACATCAGATTAGACATCTGTACTTCCTCATTCTATTTCCACTTCTTTTTCCCACTTAAGACCTGATGCAGGGAATATCTCTCCGAATCCAAGGTCCTCTATCATTATCCGGACTGTCTTGCCCGAACTGAAGCTTACACGCATCCTGAGTCTCGTTGTCTTGGGCGGGCGGTTCGGGATACCGTCGAGGTTTACCATGATGCTCCTTATCTCCTTACCGTCAAGCGGTGTGACTATAAGTTCGACCCTGCTGCCCTGCTTGAGCAGAAACTCAACGACCGTGCTTATGTCAAACCAGTTCTCTCCTCCGTCCGCAAGAGCTATGTATTCTTCCCTGTCCCTTCGATCGACATTCATCCCGAGATTGAACTGGAGCTTATCGCTTCCAAGGAAAATATACCTGGAATTAAGTTCCGTGGGTTTCAGCCGGTCCATCCCGTAATGGCAGGCACCCTTGGAATACATATTCCTTCCCTGAAAAACCCTTCGCCCCATACACAGGAACCTGATCGTATTCTTACACCATTCTCCCTCAAAACCGTCTCCGAGAAGATACACGGATCTTACAGGACGTGTCATGAGAAAATCATGCATGAACTCCTGCATCGCTTCATCCATCTGATCAATGGCAGCCTGCGCGGCTTCCTTATCCGCCTTATACTCCTCGTTGGCTCCCTCGTCGTTATCGTTTTCATCATCTTCTTCGCTTATCCGCAACAGACTCGATCTGTCGGGAACCTTAACATCATCAAAGGTAAATTCGTCTATCATGCCGACTATGGGAGTGGTCCTGTGGTTCATCCTCATGTAATAGCATTTCATGTTCCTGCCGTCATGATCGAAAACCGCACTCTCTGTTTCCCACAGTTCCGCCTGCTGATGTATCATGTAATGATATACGCTCTCGCTGTAACTCTGGAACAGTATCTTCTCCCGCGGAACAGGGATCGCCACCGCAACCCTCTCAAGCACGGACAGTACATCCCTGTCAAGCTGCGGCACCGTAAATATGAAGCTTTCAATCTGCTCCACCGACACATAAACAGACAGCAGATTAAGTGATTTTCTGATAAAAAGTATCAGCAGATCCAGGCCGTCAAAGTCCTCTCCTTCAAGAGTAAGAGTCTTACCTCCCACAGCCATGGTAAAGATCTTGCTCACCTCTGCCTCGCCGTCATTCCTTATAAGCCTTTCAGCCTCGGTCCCGAAACTCCACTGATTAACCTTCCTTTTCTTGCACAGGAGCGTAGGGATACCAAGCCTCTCATTCTCTCCGTCGGATATAAGGGTCTCGGGGCTGTCGTTATTCAGTTCGAAATAACTGATCTGCGTCAGGTTATCGTTAAGGTCATAACCCACCACATATCGTGTTTCAGCGTCCATCTGTTCTCTGTTCCTCAAACAAATACATAACGGTTTCTCCTAATAAATATGTAACGCCCCCTCCTTCGTCGGCGGCCAATCGTCGGAACCATCCTGAATTATGCTTCGCATAATGGTTCCTCCTAAAGGCAGGTGAATACCCTGTCCGTAAAGCAGTCATCCCTTACATATTCTTCCATAAGCTCGATAAGCGTATCATCATCCTGCAGCGTTTTGGAAACAACCATATCATTAAGAAGACCGTACCTTGATTCCCTGCCCTCCGCGATCACATCCGAGATCGAGATGGCGTCGGAGAATGTCAGAGATTCGCTGCCGTCGGCTTCCTCCGTTATATAATATTGGAGATTTTCTCCGAAGAACAGGATAAATTCCCTGGAAAATACACCGCCGTACATATTCCTCATTTCTTCGGTATGGTAATTATCCTCTTCTTCCTCTCCCTCAATAAGATAGTGGAGCATTACCCTCACTCTCGGATCCGTCCTGTATTCGACTATCGTCTTATCGTTATATACCGCAAGTTCCGGCAGTATCCCGGTAAATTCCCTGAAGAACACAAAATAGATATTCTTCTGGAGAAATTCCTTTATAAAATTCGCGAGCATTTCCCGTATGTGCTCATCATACTCTTTCTCATCTTCGGCATAATACTTAAGGAGCGCCAGTTTGCAGGCTTCATTAAGTTCCTCGCCGCGCCGGTAATTCTTGACCAGATGGGCAAATACCCTGTCGTCAAGCATCCTCTCCTTAATGAAATAATCATATGCACAGTATGACAGATATGCCAGTTCCACGTTTGTATTGGAACCGTGTCTTACATATTCCTCAAACAGTTCTTCCTTTTCGCCGATCGTCGTCCTTGTCTCGAGCATCTGTAAGAGAAGCTTCTCCATTAACTTGTCACAGTCGACATCGAATTGTCTTGCCGCCTTCCACAGATTACGCAGTTCCTTGGTCAGCCCGTTGAAGTTCTCAACAAGATACTGCAGAGTGAGCACATCGTATTTCCCGTTTATGAATGCATGATATGCCACCTTGACGAGCATCACATCGTACAGTTCTTCCTTACGTCCGATCATATGCGAGCATATTCTCACAACCGTCTTTACGGGAACTTTCTCCGCGCCGTATACCGTTATGATATCATAGGCCTCATCATACATGCCTCTTATGACAAAATAACCGACAAGCTCGGCCCTGTCCTTGGCATTAAGGATCCTCGCATCTATGTTTACGAGGAATTCGTCCAGTGTGGAAATCTCATTATTGTCATAATAATGCCTGAGAAGTTCCATCCTCACATCGCGCTTGAAGTTCTCACGTATATCAATCGAATCAACAAGGCTGCGGCAGAAATCGACATTCTCCGAATCCACGGTGATATAATGCTTCCTTCCGCTGCACAGATACAGATCAAAGCCCGGATTGTCCGTAACATAATGTCTTATATAAGGGACATAAACCGTTTCGTCCATAAGACGGATCACTTTATCCGGCGGTACTATGGAACGTATCTCCTTACTGTTTTCGGCAAACACCATGAAATTGCTGCTGTATATGTCGGGATATGCATGTCCGTTATCGACAGGATAGATCCTCTCGCCAGTGATCTCCTCCTGTATAACGCATATCTTCTTAACGTCGGGATCATCTATACGCACATCACAGGTAAAAAGCAGCCTCACAAAATCCCTGATAAGATCGGGACTTATCACATCCGGAGGAAGTACCTGCTCGTAAATATAAGCCAGATCCGCATTTATCCTGCCGTTCCTTATCTGTTCTACGGCAAAATCCCTCATCGCAGGCTCGTAATCCTCACATAACTTCTGTACCTCAAATCTGTGTCTGAGCATATTGGCATACAGATATGCTATATGCACATAATCCATGTGGTTTCTGAAGCCGAAATACATGATAACCGATTTGGGCAGCAGTTCCTGTCTGTCAAGCGGTATCGACAGCATATAGTATTCGTACAGTTTGGTTATACGCAGTTCCATTTCAACACCCATACTGTACCACTCGAAATATTCCTTATCGGTCTTGCCTGCCTTGATGAGCATTGAACAGATGGCGCTCACCACGTCCGGATCCTCATTCACACGATACATTCCGATGAGCAGTTTTAGCAGATTGTCCGAAAACTCCTTGGTACGGGCACAGATATAGAGCACCTGCTTGCACAGTTCGTTGTTCATAAGGCCGTTCCTGGCAGCCCACATGAGTATCTGCAGCTCGAATTCTCCGAGTTTGCTTAACGTTACCGGATTGCTCACATAATACTGATACGCTTCGACATATATGATAGGACTTCTGCATCCCTTTTTATACTGTTCTTCTATAAGTTCTATCTTCTGGGAATGATTGCTCGACAGATCCTCATCCAGATACATGAGCGTCCAGAGTATCCTGTAGTCGTCCCTGTTCTGTTTATACAGATCCTCAACCTCTGCCGCCACTTCGTTTATGTATGCGTCATCCCTCATGTACAGTGTCGTAAGATACAGATAATAACTGTACAGCGTCGGATCCTTCTGCTGTATCTTAAGATCGCTCGCCACATGATCGATTATCCATTTTGCTTCGTTAAAACGCTGCGACACGAGAAGGAGCTGTGCCTGGAACAGACGTGATTCGGGATTTTTCTCATCGAGTACATTAAGTCTTTCAACGATCTTGAGCGAATCCCTTACCCATGTATTTACATTTATATGCTTGGTACGAAACGCTATATAACAGCGCATGAGGCGCATCGTAAGATTACGTTTTTCACGTCGTTCGATCCTGAGTCCTTCATTGCTCATACGCTTTGAGGCAACGATCGTAACCTCAAGCTTCTGATGTGAACTTCTAAATATCAGCCTTCCGAAATTCCTTCCCTCGTGCAGTTTGTCTTCCTCCACGAAGAAAACAAACCTGTGTACATTTCCGAGAAAGTCATTGGAAGTCAATTTATCCTTCTCAATCCGCAGGAAATCACAATCCGTCTCCGCGCTCAGGTATACATACCCCCAGGTCGACTTACGCACCGGAAGTTCGCACCGCAGAGATTCTGATATGTTGGTAAATTCATGGATGGTCTTATCGACACTGTAGTAGATCGGCTGTTTCTTATTGACCGCTATCAGAAAGTTGTCAACGCTTTCCTCGTCGCCGGGATTATTGCAGAATCCCCTGTACTTGATAAGCTGTGACTTCTCGTTGCCTTCAAATACCTGTGTGAATTCCCTTGAATAGAACAGCGAAACAGCTTCCTCCCAGCTCATCTGAGCCTGGTTGGTAAAATGAAAGAGGTTCTTAATGCTTCCCATTGAACTCTTTACTATGCTTCGTACAATGGAAAAAGCAAAGGGTATATAATATTCGCCCTTATCGGATACTATCTGTACATCTCCCTTGACGATATCACCCGGTTCAAGACCCGTGGAATCAAACAGGAAGGTAACATCCACGCTTTTTGCTTCAAAGCTGTCGATCCGGCATACAAGGCGCATGCTGGAGGTATATACATTTCCCGAAGCGGGAGATTCATCAATACTCTCTATAGTAAACGATCCTTCGTATATCTCTCCGGCAGGAATGGTCTCTTCGATTCTTGACACAGAAAAAGAGAGTTTCCCGCTTTCATAATCGAAAAACCCGTTCAGCAGCTTGTCAACAATCTCATGCAAGTTCCTCACCACACTTTACTTGGCCTCTTTCGGAGTCCTTTACATATTATATCCGACTTCAAAGGCCTGTTTGTTAATTTCTACGAATTTCGGCTTGACCGTCTTCTCTATCACCTCGAACCACTGCTCTTTGGTAAAGTCCATATGCTTTGCCGCAACACCGATCACCACAACGTTAAATACCTTTGGATTGTTTAACTTCAGTGCCTCGGCCATCGCATCGACCTCAATGACTTTATACTTTTTTCCGAGTTCCTCTATTATACCCTCGGGATATTCGGCCGCACCTATTACGACCGGCATCGGATCTATCCTCTGGGAATTAACGATCAGCACACCGTCTTTTTTCAGAAAATGAGCATACCTTTTCGCCTCAAGCTGTTCAAAGGCTATCAGCACATCGGCCTGGCCTTCCTCAACGATCGGCTCCGCGACCTTGTCTCCGTATCTTACATAGGTAACTACCGAACCTCCGCGCTGAGCCATACCGTGAACCTCTGACATCTTAACGTCATATCCGGCACCGAGCATTATACCGCCCAGTATCCTGCTTGTCAGAAGAGTTCCCTGACCTCCGACTCCAACTATCATTATGTTTCTGGTTTCCATTACAAATTCTCCTGAACTTACTTCTTAAACCGGTATATCCCTGATGGCGCCGAACTTGCACTGGCTCTTGCAAAGCCCGCAGCCGTTGCACATCGTTGTATCGATATGAGTTACTCCGTTATCAAGTTTCGTTATAGCCGGACATCCCGGTTTCATACACATACCGCATTTCTTGCATGCCTCTTCATCTACCTGGCAGGTATGTGTTATCGGCGTCTTATTGAGAAGCACACACGGCGTCTTCGTGATTATAACGGATACTTCGTCTTTTGCGACTTCCTGCTTTATAAGCTTCTCAAGGCCTTCCGTATCAAAAACATTTATCTCGTAAACATTCTTAACCCCGATCGCCCTGCACAACCCGGCAATATCGATCGCGGGAACGATATCTCCCTGCAGCGTCTTACCGGTCGCGGCATGATCCTGGTGTCCCGTCATGCCCGTTGTCGAATTGTCAAGTATCATAACGGTACCGGTACCCTGGTTATAGACCATGTTCATGAGCGAATTGACGCCCGTATGCATAAATGTCGAGTCACCTATGACCGCAACCCAGTTTTTGATATAGTCCCTGCCCTTAGCCTTCTCCATTCCATGAAGCGAAGAAATGGAAGACCCCATGCACACCGTAGTATCGATGACGTTGAGCGGCGGTACTGCTCCGAGAGTATAGCAGCCTATATCTCCGGCAGCATGTATCTTAAGCTTGTTAAGCACAGTAAATGCGCTCCTGTGCGGACATCCCGGGCACAGAATGGGCGGACGTCCCGGAACCTTTGCCGCTTCTTCGATGGCGGTATCCTCCAAAAGCACCGCCTTCCTCAAAAGATTGGCGCTGTATTCGCCCTGTATCGTAAATATCTCCTTGCCGGTCGCCTTGATGCCCCATGACTTTACCTGTGTCTCGATGAGCGGATCGAGTTCCTCGAAGATATACAGCTTATCCACTTTGGATGCAAAATCCTCTATCAGCTTTCTCGGGAGCGGATTGACAAGTCCGAGCTTAAGTACCGAAGCGTTCGGAAGAGCTTCCTTTACATACTGGTACGGAATTCCGCTCGTGATAAATCCTATCGAGGTGTCGTTCATCTCAACCCTGTTTATGGGAAAATCACACGAATCCTCTATAAGCCTCTTCTCCCTCTCTTCAACCACGAGATGTCTTAACTTGGCATTTCCCGGCATCATGACATACTTGGCCGCATTGCGCTCATATGGCTTATCCTCAATATCGGCCCTGTCTTCAAGGCTTACCAGTCCCTGTGAATGCGATAATCTGGTCGTTGTACGCAGTATTACCGGAGTATCGTATTTCTCGCTTAATTCATAAGCAAACTTTATAAAATCCTTGGCTTCCTGCGAATCCGAAGGCTCGATCACAGGAACCTGGGCAGCTCTCGCCACCATTCTCGAATCCTGTTCATTCTGTGAACTGTACAGTCCCGGATCGTCAGCGGCAACCATGACAAGACCGCCGTTCACTCCCGTATATGACATGGAATACAGCGGATCGGCCGCCACATTTACGCCAACATGCTTCATTGATACCAATGAACGCACTCCGGCAAAGGATGCACCCATAGCCACCTCCATGGCCACCTTCTCGTTCGGCGACCATTCGCAATAAAGTTCATCCTTATATTTAACGATATTCTCGCTTATCTCGGTACTGGGCGTTCCGGGATACGCTGCCGACACCTTGACACCGGCTTCATACGCTCCTCTGGCTATAGCCTCATTACCGAGCATCATGACCTTATTTAAATCACTCATTACAATACACTCCTGAAATTTATCCTACTTTTATCTCCCTTATCCAGCCCTTGGGTGCTTCGACTGTTCCCATCTGGATGCCGGTAAGTGTATCGTAAAGTTTCTTCGTGACAGGTCCCATTTCCTCCATACCGGCCGGGAAGCAGATCTCCTTGCCATGATCGTTTATCTTGCCAACGGGAGATATGACAGCTGCCGTACCGCAAAGACCGCACTCCGCGAAATCCTTAACCTCGTCAAAATACACTTCCCTCTCCTCAACCTCAAGGCCAAGATAATCCTTTGCGACCACTTCGAGAGAACGCCTGGTTATCGAAGGAAGTATGCTGGATGACTTGGGTGTTACGAACTTGCCGTCTTTTGTTATGAATATGAAGTTCGCTCCGCCTGTCTCCTCTACCTTGGTACGTGTTGCCGCATCAAGGTACATATTCTCGTCAAAGCCCTTCTCATGGGCATCTACTATGGCATACAGGCTCATCGCATAGTTAAGGCCTGCCTTGATATGACCCGTTCCATGCGGTGCCGCACGGTCATAATCACATACACGTATCGAAATAGGCTTCGCGCCGCCCTTGAAGTAAGGACCTACGGGCGTGCCAAACAGTCTGAACTGATACTCCTCTGCCGGCTTAACTCCTATTACCGGAGAACTTCCGAACATATAAGGTCTTAAGTAAAGCGTTGCTCCCGATCCGTAAGGCGGAACATAAGCCGCATTTGCTGCCACTACCTTATCGACTGCTTCAAGGAACCTCTCCTTCGGGAATTCCGGCATCTCAAGACGCCTGCAGGTGTCTATCATACGTTCCGCATTAAGATCCGGCCTGAATGTGACCGTTCTCCCGTCCTTGGTAGTATATGCCTTAAGGCCTTCAAAACAGGTCTGAGCATACTGCAGTACGCCGGCACACTCGCTGATAGTCACTGTCGCATCCTCAGTGAGTACCCCCTCGTCCCATGCTCCGTTTTTGTAATTGGAAACATATCTTTTGTCAGTCGGCATATATCCGAATCCGATATTCGCCCAATCGATATTTTTCTTTTCCATTTTGTTTCATCTCCTCCCGATAAGGTATTAACAACATTATCTTATAAATATATACGATATTTTTCAATAGCGCAAGCCCGTCAAAGCTGTATTTTTAATTTACAACACAGCATGTGTGTGCTATAATTCTTAAGTGGTATGCGTGTTTTTACGTGTAACATGTGACTATCTAAACGGCATGAGGCTTCATCATAGTGACCCGCCTCATGTTCAGGGAATGCATGATATGAATCTTATTGACAAGCTCAAAGACATATTGTTCAAGGATGTCACGGGGGAGGATAAACTGAAGGATATGGTTTTCCTTATCCGTATCCTGTGCATCATTAATATCGTATGCAATATCATATGGATAGCTTTCTTTTCCATATCCCTTAACAGCCGCCTGTATCAGTGGGCCATCGCCTTTGTTGTGATATACAGCCTTACTTTCTGGATGACATATTGGGATAAGGGCAGCACGAACGTTTATGTTTATGCAACCGCGACAATGCTGTCGATGCTTGTGTATTCATTTTCCATCGGTGCAGTGCCCGGTTTCCAGTTTATTCTTTATTCTCTTATCCTGCTGTTTTATTTCAAGACTGATGACAACCCCGTTTACAAGGCTTTTGCGGCCCTCGCGATAGCCGCAACGGTTATAGGAGTATGGTTCTATCTTACGAGCGTTGATAAGGTCGTTGCCTTTTCAAAAAAACAGTCTCTCATACTTCTTCTTACAAATACTCTGTATATGTCGCTTACATATATCACGATCTCATATTCCTTCTACCTTAAGTTTGCATCCAACGAACACAAGATACTTAAGTATGCCAAGAAGCTCGAGAAGCTCGCAACGCTCGATCCGCTCACACAGCTTACCAACAGGCGCGGAATGACAAACCATCTCGAGAGCTTCATCGCCGAATCATCAAGCCATACTCAGTTGTCTCTTGCCATAAGCGATATAGATTTCTTCAAACGTGTAAACGATACCTACGGTCATGACGCGGGCGATTACGTTCTGGTCGAGCTGAGTAAAATGTTCAGGGATTTCATGAAGGACAAGGGCTGGATAGCCAGATGGGGCGGAGAGGAATTCCTGTTTGCCTTTGAAGGCAACAACGGAGATTTCGCCTTCGAACAACTGACCAAGCTTAAGTACTCGATAGAGAAGAAAGAATTCGTTTATAAGGAATACAATTTCAAAGTGACCATGACTTTCGGACTGGAGGAATACGATTCCACCGTCGGCATAGACGAAACGATCAAGAATGCCGACAACAAGCTTTACCAGGGTAAGGAATCCGGAAGGAACCGCATAGTATA
>ONRZ01000111.1 GCA_900320345.1 uncultured Lachnospiraceae bacterium
CGTCTTGTCAAACGGTCGACTTCGGCCATACTTCCTACGGAAAAAGCTATATGAACATATCCGGTACGATCGACAGGTTTTGCAATATCCTCAACAGACGGTTTATTCATGATCTCAAGCCGCGCTCCGTCATCAAAACTGATAAAAAATGATCTGAATCCCGTTGTTTCGTTATGGTATCCACCATTGGAGACACCTCCGAGATATTTCACAAAGAAATCTCTGGCCGCTTCCAACTCATTTACATACATAGCAATATGTTCTATCTTCATGTCTGCTCCTTAGATGTTTCCGGGTTCGCGGGGATATCCCCATAACGATCCGGTTCTTTTCTGCTGATATATGGCATATCGGGCAATTCATCATTTCTTATTATCATAGCATCTCCTTATTCATGTAGCCACCCTTATCGAGTACGATCATGTTATGAACATGGATCAGATATATGCATACTAAAAAGAACACAGTTAAATATTGGACTTTATATGTCAGGGGTATTGTCGCTTTGCATAATATGATGTAAAATTTTATGTAACTGACGGTTGTATAGGTCAGAGTATGCTTCTTGGAGGAAGATATGCAATCAGATTTAGTCATCAAAGAAAATGAATTGATCGACCCCTTGGATTATCCCGAAGACCAGCGCAGTCTGGTAGAAGATTTTAATGCACGCATACGACGCCTGACTGGTATCATTACCGGGATCGGAAAAGAATATCATACGATCTGGGTGATCAACGCCAATACAAAGAAGATGTATCTGTACCGTTCAACCGGAGAAAATACGAATCGTGATGCCGTTATTCCGATTTGATAATTACGACCGTTTTATTGAGGAATACGTAGACCGATGCGTGGTAAACAGCATAGAGAGCATCCAGAGGGATGTAAAATTGGATGTCGTGTTTTCACGGATCAAAGACGGAGATCTGTTTACGCTTGATTATATGCGTCTGTCTGATGACGGAAATATGTCCTATCATCAGATGGCTTTTGCACTGGCAGGAGAACCCGGAGAAACGGAGAATTTTATCCTGGCTTTCCGGGATATTGACAGATCCATTCGTAAGCACATTGCGGATAAGCGTTATTTAAGAGAACAGCTTGATATCGTGGAAACCTTAAGCCGCGATTACTACAATATCTTCAAGATCAATCCCCAGACCGGAGGCGTGGTGATCTTAAAGCTTGACGGCTATGTTACAAAAGGTATGGAAGGTGCGGGAGAAAAGGTATATTCCTACGATGTGCTCTATAAACAGTACGTGAAGGATCGTGTGTATTCCGAGGATCAGGAGTGGATGTATGATGCCATATCTCTGAAAACGGTTAAGAACAAGCTTTTGAAAAATCCGGAGTATGTTTCCAGCTACCGTGTCATGGATAACGGCGAGATACATTATTATCAGTTTACATATATTCCCATCAATGCCAATATTCCGGGTGGCGATATTCTGGCAGGTTTTAAGAACGTAGATGACATCGTGGCCTCGGCAAAGGAGCGACAGAATCTTGAGATCCTGGCCAGCACCGATATAATGACAGGCATCCTTAATCGCGGCAGCGGCGAACGAAAAGTGATCGACGCCATGGCAAACGAAAAAACGGGTATGCTCTGCATCCTGGATGTTGATAAATTTAAGGATATCAACGATGACTATGGTCATAATGTCGGTGATAAGGTTCTCCGTGGGATTGCGGATGTGTTAAAACTTACCTTCAGGGATGAGGATATCATCTTCCGTCTGGGCGGTGATGAGTATGCCGTATATGTTATGAATTTAAGTGATGAAGAGGACGGCAAGGTGGTAATGGATCGCGTCTTCAAGGAGATCTCCAAGATGGATATTCCCGAACTTAAGGGCAGGGAAATCTGTGTCAGCGCCGGTGCCGTGTTCTTCAAAGAAGGCGATAAGCGATCGTTCGAAGAACTTTATAAACTGGCAGACAGCGATGTATATGAGAGCAAAAAGGTCAATGGAAGCGCATTGAATTTTCAATTCATACCAGAGAAGATACTTGACTGCATTAAAAGTCATATCCGATGTGAATTCATAGCGGACATCGCTGTTCTTTACATGGATGATCAGCCGGTTCCTCCGGACTATATCAATACTGCTTATCTGCTCAAGATCAATCCTCTGTAAACCTATCATCATATGATCATTAAAAACCGTAAGTTTTGTCTGTTCTTCTCCTGCGATATTATGATCCGCCATCAGTCTGCACAGCTTTACATTGTCGGACCATAAAATGCTGTCTCCCGATCCTTCCACTGCTTCTGAAAGATATCTTTTCTGATCCGAATACAGTTCCGTTATTGACTTCTTTTTTCCTTTTTCATCAATGATATAACCGTATTCATCCATGGCAGAACGAAAACCGCAACCGCACGAAAGTACCTTTCTTTTTGACTTAAGTGTCGTGATATTTCTGCATTCGGGACATATGAACAACAGCGATTCCAGATACTCCGCAGCGTTATGGCTTCTGAAAGGGATGGGATTTTTCTCCTGTTCCGAATATGCATCTGTCTTTAGCCCGTCTTCAATGAGTTTCTGAAGCTCCTTAACCGGCATTTTTTTTACCTCTTCGGCAGAAAGGAGCACCTCTGTCGTACCCTTCATTTTACCCTTGCGGATACCTTTTCCCCATCTGGGTGTCGTAAAATATCCGCCGGTGATCCTGTACACCACCAATGCGGCTCCTGTCATTTTTACAATTCCGCCTATGGCTTCCGATACTTCCCCTGTCCTTCCGTCAAAGGAACGGTTTCCTTCCGGGAAAAGGAGCACATTTCTGCCATCGCTTATCCTGTTCCTTATCTGCTTTATTGTACCGACTCCCTTTGAACCCTTGTCATGAAGTATCACGTTAAACTTCCTGCAGAAGAAATTCGGGATAGCACCCATCCGGAGCATGGTCTCTGTCGCCACAAAATCCATGGTCTTCCTGCTCTGTGATGCAACAAGCAGAAAATCAAAATCCGTATTGTGATTGCATAAGATAAATGTAGGACCCAGATCGTCGGGAATGGCATCCCCGGAAAAATCGACTCTCTTTTTTATCAAAGGGCAGATGATCCTTTGTAAAATACGATAATTCCTGTCATATCTGTCGTATTCCGGAGGTCTGGTTTTTGTCTTGGTGGAATATGATTCGTTTGTTACCATGATATCTCGTCCGCACTCATTGGATGCATATTATGTTTAGGATCATTCCTCTTCGGTTCAGTGATGTGAACCTTTTATGGCACTGATCAGCTTCGTTCTGAACAGAATAAGATTCATTACCGCGAAAAAAGCCATTATGATGATAAGCGTTCTCACCGGGTAAACCGGCGCCATCGTAGCAAGAAGCATCATCGGAAATCCGAACACTATGGCAGGAAAATTCTGATAAACCATATTATCCGATGCCGGTGTTACAAAATCACCGTCTATCTCCCTTAACAATATTATCCCTGTACTCGCGGTACCGGTAAGCATTCCGTACATCATCAGGAACTGCTCCTCGCAATAATCCGGAAACAGCTTTTTAGCTACAAAACGGTTATATATAAAGGTCACTATGAGCCCGACAACTCCCATTATCAGCAAAACAGCCCAGTTGTTCTTAATAACCTTAAGACGTATGGCCGCTACTCCTGCAACAACCATGACATCAAAGCAGAAGTTGCTAACCCTTGTCATAAGGAAATTATTTATATAAGTCCGCCCTACTATCCTGCGTCTGTTCAGGGTATTCATTACATACTTTAATATAGTTGCGACCAGAACACCTATCAGAAAGTTAAACCCGTAAATGATCGAGCGCATTCCGGGAATAAGTGAACCCAGCAGATTCATGAGCAGATATGTGAGCAGATATGCAAATGCTATAAAGGCACATTGAATGGTAAGCTTATCCATGCTTTCCTGCATGGGAACTTCATTGCTTCCCTGGATCTCCTCCGATCGGATAGCTTTTTCCACGTCTGCATTTTTTACAACAATACCCCTGTGCCTTAATACATCAAGATGAATAACGCCTCCAAGACTTGCGCTCAGGAAACCAAGGGCGGCAATTGACAGACCGAAGCTCTTGCCCCCGACAAAACCGTACGTATTCTCATATATTCCGCCAAAATTCAGTGCCTGCCCCGTACCCTGTCCATAACCGAACGGAAGCAGTATTCCGGCAGCCGGAAAGAACGAATTCGATAAAGCTGCATATCCGATAGAAATGATCAATCCGAATGTACCCTGTAAAAGATATGTGGATACTGTCGTCACTCCCGTATTGAAGATCTCGCCCATTCGCTTCTTCGTCGGAGTGATACCCGATGACTTAAATGTCGCTCCTATAAACCCAAGAGACAGTGCATGATATGTTATGATCTCAAGTTTTTCATAACCGTTGCCGCCAAAGAATTTCGTATCAAACATCTCATAGCCGGTAACTATCTTGAAAACAAACGCAATAACAAGCAGTATCAATCCCCCGAGCACGGGCGCCGGAATAAGCGATGCCTTAAGAGGGCGTATCATTCTCTTCAGTGCATGCGATACAAACACACTTATCAATAATATCGCAAACAGCATGCTGCTTCCCCATACACTGTAATCCCAAAAACCTTCCATTCCACTCATTCTCCCATTAAACAGACGCTATATCTGTAAGTTTGATCTTTCCGAAAACTGCCTGCATGATACATATATGATAACGCAGACAAACACTATGGTAAATATCGATGTTATAAATCTTAATGCATATCCAGTATTTCATTAAGGTTTCTGATGCGGCAATGTTTGGCGGATGCTATGACAACGCAATCGCCTTCCTTTATATATGCGGTCCCATCGGGTATTATCAACTGACCGTTCCTTATTATCGAAGTTATGAGTACATCCTTTTTAAGTCTGAATTCCTTGCTGCCAAAAGGGATATTTGCTCCTCTGAAACTGCCTGTTGCATTAAACTCCATTATCTCTGCCCTGTTCCCTGCGATATTATAGAATTTGCCGATCTCATTATCCGCATCTCCCATTTCATAATTTCGTACGAAACGTATCATCTTAAGAACCGACAGTTCGGTAACAGATACCGTAATATCTATGTTTACCCTGTGCAAGAGCTTAACATGCTCGGGTTTATCTACGCGTGTCAGTATGGATGGTATCCTGCACGACCACGCATACATGCTGATAACAAGATTGGTCTCATCGTTATCGGTAAGCGAGATGATACAGTCGGCCCCGGATACCTGCTCTTCCTCAAGCACATCAAGTATCTCACCTCCGGAATAGGCAATCTTTGCTGAAGGGTATTTTTCCATAAGTTCCCGGCAGCGGTGTACGTCGTTTTCCAGGATCGTTATATTCTTAAAGTCTTTTTCGAGCATTTCCATAAGATAACCGGCTGTTATACCCCCGCCTACAATGACGATCCGCTTAACCGTCCTCTTTGTTATACCAAGGGCCTGCAGAGTAATGCTCATATTTTCATGGGCTGCTGCGATGCCTATGTTATCCCCGACCTTAAGTGTAAAGTTCCCGTCCGGGATATACAGCTTATCGTCCCTTATCACGGAAACGACCAGCATATCAAGCTTCATTGAATGTTTGAGGTCAGAAAGTGTCCTGCCTGCAAGAGGACTGTCATCAAGTATGTTCAGATCGATTATCTGTATGCTGTCACCCCAGTAACCTTCCAGTTTCATAAAGCCGGGCATTCCGATGTTCCTGAATATCTCTTCTGCGATATCCGATTTCGGCTTGACAAAATAATCTATATCATACTGTTCCTTAAGCGAATCCGATTCATGGACAAAGTCGGGCAGCAACAGACGTGCTCCGCTCCTCCTTGTACCGAGAGCCTTGGCCTGCATACAGCTTAACAGATTGATCTCATCGATATGAGTCAAGGCCACTATGGCATCTGCCGTATCGGCTCCTGCAGCCAAAAGTGTCTCCCTGGAAGCTCCGCTTCCCGTGACTCCGTTTACATTATACCTGTCGGTTATGCGGTCGACCAACGCCCTGTCCTTATCAACGACGGTTATATCATAATGTTCATCCGCCAATGCTTTTACCAGCGTCGTTCCGGTCTGACCCAGTCCTACTATGATTATCTTCATTCTATCTGCCCTTCCCCTGCTCCCTAAGAATCTTCAATCTGTCTGCCTTATGTTTTTCCAGTGCGAAATATACACGTCTTACCGTAAGTCCCTGCACCAAAACCGTAAAGAAGATGGTCACATAAGTCACGTTTATAAAAATGTTATACACGTCATTATCAAGATACTCCGCCGTCCCGAATGCAAGCGCAAGAGACAGCCCGCCCTTTAATGCCGACCATGTCATAAGTATAACGAATTCTTTAAGGCTGTAATTACCCGGTATGTCATTTTTCGTAAGGATACTGCTTATAAACACGCCGATCGCCCTTGAAAGAATAAGTATCATTATGGATACCGGTATCACTATCGGTGCGTACCTGCTTATATTAATATCAAGCGCCAGCAGGCCGATCATAACGAACAGGACCGAATTGAGTATATTTTCGATTATTTCCCAGAAATCTCCGTAGTAATTATGCGGATCGACCACAATAACACTTCGCTCGATCTTATTCATGGAATAAGAGAAGAACATCCCGCACACCACCGATGCGATGACACCCGAAAAGCCCAGATGCTCGCATATCATGTAGACTGCCGAAACATCGAGCAGTGAGATCAGTATATACTTTACGGGATCGCGGGTAAGCTTAAGCAGTCTGAACAGTATCCAGGAAATTATAAGCGCCACGGCTATGGCGCCAACTATCTCCTTAAACATGAGAAGCGCAAAATTATTGTCTTTACTGTGTATTATTATGGAACGCACAAAGATGAAGAGAGTAACACCTGTACCGTCATTAAACAGTGATTCGTTTTCGATGACCGAGCAGACATTTTTTGACAGGCCGATCTTATTTAATATCCCTGTTGCCGCGATCGGATCGGTAGGTGATACGACACAGCCCAGCAGGATGCACATCCATATATCCATTGGAAGTGAGAACAATACTGCGATCGCATAAAACAATATCCCATAGAGGAACGAAGAAATGAGGGTGGTAAGTAATGCGAGCAGGCATATGGGCTTTAAGTTCTGTCTGAACTTGCTCATGTTGACCTTGCTCGCTCCGGCAAAGAGCATAAAGCACAGCACTCCGTCCATCAGGTATTCTTCAAAGCCGAACTTCCCCATCCTGTCCGTAAACAGTATGAGTGCATCCACCGGCATAAACTGACGGATCACCACCAGGATCAATGAGAAAACGAGAGAAAAAATATTATCAGGAACAGAAGAATATTCATTGATTATTTATCCTTATATCAGTCAATGCAACCTGATCCCCTGTCAGTGCAGCATAAACATCCTGTGTATCATCCATTATGATTATAACATTTTTAATATATATTCCCATATTTTCGGTAATTATGGTTATGATATTTTCATTTCTCGTAAACGTGAAAACACAGTCTATGCCGTTTTTATTCCTTTCCTTCCAATCCTCCCAGCCCTTGAACTCCTTGCTCTGATCAACAAACATCTCATTCCTGGCCGCTTCATCCGATTCCCAGTATTCACCATCTATACGAATTAGAGAAAACTCCCTGTAGTTTTTTCCGAACACCTTTTTATCAGACGAATAGAAAATAGTTAGAAAAGGACAATGCCATATCAGCGTGGCCGTAGGCAGGCTCATTGAATGGACCGATATTCTAAGCCCATCCACTATCGGAATGCCTATGGTCGCATTATCCCTGTATCCGTCTATCTGCACGTTTGGAATATCACCCTCGGGGCCATTGATATAGCTTATCCTCTCGGCTATCCTTCTTATATATCCTTCTCCTATCGTCATTTCCGATCTTTTAAGATCGACATTGCTCAGGCGGCAATATTGTCCCGTAAGTCCTATATACAGGAACCTTGTATTATCGGGGAGAGCTATCGTTACCTCAACCCTCTGTCCGTTTCCGTCTATGCTTATAAAAGCATGATCCTTGTATCTTAGAGCTTCTATTTTATAATCCGTGTATTCTTTCTTCTTCCTGGGATTTTTCTTTTTTGCTTCTTCGCCATTCTTACTTATAACAACCTGCATGTCCCTGACGCCCGAATTGACAGTCCGGCCGTCATACCATATCTCACCGTATTCATAATAATTTAAGTCGTGCCTTTTTCTATCATCGTTATATACACGCCCGTCATTTGAATCGAATAAAAGAAGGGCTGGCTCACTCTTCCCGTTATCATTTTCCTCGGGAGTAAATCTTAAGCTTATTGTTATCTTATTCGGAGTAACAAAAATACCTTCGGAAACATTACTCCTGTATTCTCCGCAGTTCAGTTCATCCCTGCCTGCAAGCTCCTTTACTTCTTCTCTTTCCCGAAGATCATATTCCGTATCAAGATCGATCACATGCTGCATGATCCTGGCAAATGTGGGATCAAACTGGCTGCCGGAGCCCTTTATTATCTCCTCCCTCACCTTTGACTGGGGTATCGCATCCCTGTAACTTCTCTTTGAAGTCATGGCATCATATGCATCCGCAACAGCCACTATCCTTGCGATCTCCGGTATATCCTCCCCCTTAAGGCCTCTGGGATATCCCTTGCCATCGTATCTCTCATGATGATAATGTGCCCCGATGCTAAGGTAAGGGTATTCGCTTATGCTTGAGAGGATATTCTCTCCTATCACCGGATGCTGCTTTATCACTTCATACTCCTCATCCGTGAGCCTTCCGTCCTTATTGATTATCCTGCCGGGTATCCCTATCTTGCCTACATCATGGAGAAGCGCCGAGAAATAAACTTCATTGCATTCCTCTTCATTCTTTCCGTACAGCTCGGCGATCTTTCTTGAATACTCCGCCACTCTCGCGGAGTGTCCGTGTGTATATTTATCCTTGGCATCTATAGCACTGACTAAAGCCGTAGCGGTCTGTTCAAACATACGCCACATACTCTTTTGCTGATTTTTCAGATAATCAAGCTCTATATTGTGAGCACGCAGCACCGTTACGTTCATATCGATAAGAACAGATACATACAGGATCACGGCCATCCCCACAATGGACATATTGGTGAGCGACAATCCATATGCTTTTATCTGTGCGAATGAAGCAAGTATCGGTACGGTTGCAAAAAGTATCAGCGGATAAAGGATAAGACGTCTGAAACTGTTCCGGTATTTCACAAGAAGTGAAAGCATTATGAACATTACGGCTGTAGGGAAAATATAGCTTATCAGATAAGCCGGCGATCGGGTATAGTGATTGGTTTCATCAAATGTATAATACAGGCCGGTAAACTGTGATATTATGACCATCACTTCACCTGCAGCGGCGAAACCTTCGGATGCTTTTAGCCTGAACGGAACCTTTTTTAGTCCCGCCTCGTTTTTCATAAGGTCGATCATATACAGATTGATCGCATGTACAACGGCAAGCGTCATGAAGAATACCAGAAAATTGCTGATCCTTACCATCCAGTATCCCAGGCGGCTTGTATCACCTCTGTATATATATGCGAATCTGTCTGATATAAGGAGGATAGTTGAATATATCTCAACCAGCATCAGTGCCATTTTACGCTTTTTGGACAGCGTTCCCGTGATATAAACAAAAAACGCCGTAATACCACAGATACCGATAAGCACAAGCATTATATTAAGCTGATGTGCCCTCAGAAAATCCATCATA
>ONRZ01000002.1:0-14916 GCA_900320345.1 uncultured Lachnospiraceae bacterium
TCAAAGAGGAAGATAAAGAAGAAGCAGCAGAGAACGAGCCTGCTGAAGAAACCGTGGAAGAAACCGCAGGATCGGAGAGCGAATCCGACAATGCGGATGACGTAGAAACCAAGGAAGAGGCAGCTGCAGAGGAAACAAATACGGAAGAAGTTACTGCAGAAGAAGTAAATACAGAAGAAGCAGCTGCAGAAGAAGATAAGAAAAAGGCGGAAGCACAGGCAGAAGCTGACGAGATAATAGCAAATGCCAAAAAGGAAGCCGAAGAGATAGTGGCAGCGGCAAATAAGGAAGCCGATGACACGATAGCAAATGCCAGGGCAGAAGCTGATCAAATGCCAGGGCAGAAGCTGATGAGATATTGGCAAATGCCAAGGCAGAAGCTGATGACACGATCGCAAATGCCAAAAAGGAAGCCGAAGATATCATAGCCAAGGTCAAGGAAGAAACCGCAAAGATGCTTGACGATGCTGATGCTGCGGCTGCTGAGATAGTTGAATCCGCAGGCGAGGAAGCAGAGAGCATAATAACCGAGGCCGGAGAACAGGCATCAAAAACGATCGAGGCTGCCGAAACGAAGGCCGGAGAGATAACTGAAGAAGCGAATGCCAAAGCCGGGGAAACGGAAGAGGCAAAGGAAGAAACAAAGGAAGAAACAAAGGAAGATAATGAAGCGGCAGCAGAGGATGAGGAAACCGCAAAAGAAGATACAGTAGAAGCGAAAGATAATAGCGCTGAATCCGCAAAAGCGGATGCAGAGAAAAGCTCCGGCAGTATCCGGAACGCACAGATACCCGCTGTGCCCGGAACCGCATATTCGGTAACGAAGGGTGACTGTCTGTGGAATATAGCACAGAGAGCATACGGCGACGGAAGCAGATGGGTTGAGATATATGCGCTTAATGCCGGATCGATCTCAGATCCCGGTCTTATCAATATAGGGCAGGTTCTTGTGCTGCCCGCAGCCTGATCAAAAAACCCCGGATCCTTATAAAAGAACGTGCGGAACGCAAATCCGCATAAGCGTATAGCGCATATTTAAAGGAGAATATTGAGATGCATCAGAAGTTCATACGCTTCTGTATCTCATCTGATACTTTGCGCCCCTTGAATATTATTATCCCTATCAGAGACACAAATGAGACCATGAGACAAATGGTCCATACAAGTCCTGCCTCGATGCCTTTGATGCGAAGTGAGGCATAAACCACAAAGACAAGAAAAATATTTCCGAGAAGATATACGAGCGCATTTTCCGCCGTATCTATCATCGAGAATGTGAGATTCGCAAGCAGTGCGGCGCCGAGCATTATCGGTACGACTGTATAAGCGATGATATCAAAGAATCCGAACCAGTATCCGGTAAGGAGCAGCAGGAGCGCTGAATAAAGGATGCCGAAGCTTACGGTGCGGGAGATCACAAATATCCTTCGCAGATTGCTGCGAAGCTGCAGCTCAAAAACGATAAGCCACAGTGCTATCACGAAACTGTAATGTGTGCCGTTGTTAAGATCCAGCAGATAATCCAAAGATACCCCGACAGCTATCGCGGCAAGTACAACGAACAGCTGGAGCTTGTAAAGGAAAGCTTTGGCTTTGAGCCCCGAAGGCGAAGGCCAGTTGTTTGGCGATGCTTCTCCCGTAAGTGAATTCTGACACAGGGGACAGGTATCGATCCGGCCTCCTATCTCTATGTTACAATTAAGGCATTTCTTCATGATACGTGATCTACCTTTCGAAAAACCGCATTAGCGTTATGTGTGATCCGTGCAGACCGTATGATCTAACGGATTATCTCGGTGGCATACAGTGTTATACCGGTGCCGGTCTCCTTAAGTGAGTGCAGTAATCTTCTTATGACGCCGGTTCCCGAGTAGGCGGATGCTATCCCGAGTACCATCTCACCGCCATAGCTGGTGACCGTTATAAACAGATTGTCGGTACTGCAGAAATCAGTGAATCCCTTGATATACGGAAGTGTTTCGCCGGGCATGCTTATCGCTCCCAGGTTTGAAAGTATGGCAGTAACGGTCCTGGTCTCCCTGGATGAAAACATCCGGACCACGGGCTGCTTAAGGAACAGCGGAACCATCCTTGTCAGAAAGAACTGTTCTATGCTTTGGTATCTGTTCATCTGTTCCTTTATGAGTTCGGGAGCGATGCTTGATTTTAACTTCCGGTCAAATTCGGCGGCCAGGTCCTCGAGAGTCTCCGTCCCGTCAAACACATGCGATACATCCACGTTATTAAAGAAATTGCGGAGAGTGTCCGAAGGATAGTAGTTTCGCAGATTGACAGGGATTGATATAGTGACCGGTTTCCTGCGCTGCCTGAACGGCATATCCGCCTGTATCGCGAGCATGAGCTGTGCACCCAGATAGCTTGTGAGGCTTACCTTGAGCTCCTTGCTCTTTTTGATGAGAGCGGAGGATTCAAGATGGACCTCCATATATCGTAACTGATTATAGGGGAGTTTGCGGCTCGGTATCTGGAATGCCGCTTTCTTTCTGTTGAGAATGGTCTTCGGTATCGGCCCGGCAGAGTCATCGTAAAAATGATCGTAACTGTTCTGCGACCGCTCATCGGATGAAGCGTCGTCCGGTAATGATACATCATCCATCTTATCGGGATATTTAAGCTTGAGATAATTGAGTATAAGAAGCTTTAGCAGGATAAATGCCCCCGTTCCGTCGCTTATGGCATGGGACATGTCGATGTTGATCCTGTTTCCGTAATAGGTAACGAGATAATGGAGAACGCCCTTGTAATTCCCGCCGTACAGGGGAGGACAGGGGCCCAGAGTCTCTTCGCATACAACCGGCTTTGCATCGGTATGCTCCAGATAATGCCAGAAAAAGCCGCGCCTTATGCGGACCTGAAACTGCGGACGCTGTCTGACCGTCATTTCAAGAGCCTGCTGTAAAATACCGGGATCGATATCCTCATTAAGTATGCAGCTTACCCTTATAGCACGGGGATTTCTTCTGTTGTGAGCTGCCAGGAATACCTTGGCAACATTGTCAAGCTTGTACCAGTCATTGTTCATAATAAAACATACTATCACAAATCCTGTGGGTTTTAAATATTTTTAAGCGATTTTTGCGCAATATTTTGTGGGAGAAAATGGTCATGATACAATATTTTGTATTGATAATCATCCGTACAGGGTTTACAATAGGACAGATAGGAAAATAATAACATGTTTGTGTGCATGTAGAGGGAGGTTGCTATGGAACAAAAAGGAATGGAGCCCATCCGGGACGCCAAGTCACTTGGCAAGGGAAGGCTTCTGATACTGGGACTTCAGCATATGTTCGCGATGTTCGGGGCGACGGTGCTGGTACCGATCCTGGTGGGAGGATACTTTCAGGAGGCAACGGGAGAACCCGTAACGCAGGGACTTACGGTGGCGGTAACCCTGTTCTGTGCCGGGTTTGGAACGCTGGTATTTCATATCTGCTCCAAGTTTAAGGTTCCCGCATTTCTGGGATCGTCTTTTGCTTTTCTCGGAGGATTTTACACGGTAGCCAATCTGAATATGGGAAAATACATATCAATGGGCGCCAATGATAAGGCGGCCTATGCATGCGGCGGTGTTGTTGCGGCCGGTTGCCTGTATTTTGTCCTTGCTATAATAATAAAGCTTGTCGGCATTCATAAGGTTATGAGGTTCCTGCCTCCGGTAGTTACCGGACCGATCATCATCTGCATAGGTCTGTCACTGGCAGGTTCGGCGATATCGAACGCATCGACCAACTGGTTCCTGGCTGTTATAGCGCTTGCCGTGATCATCATATTTAATATCTGGGGCAAGGGTATGTTCAAGATAATCCCCATACTGATGGGCGTTATCATTTCCTATGTTGTTGCGGTGATCCTGAATGCTTTCGGGATGACGAATCCCGACGGGAGCGCTCTTATAGATTTTTCGTCTGTCGCAGGATCGGCTTTCATCGGTTTTCCGAAGTTCCAGATATGCAAGTTTGATGTGACCGCGATCCTGGTAATGGCTCCCATAGCGATAGCTTCGATGATGGAGCATATCGGAGATATGTCTGCGATCTCGGCTACGGTCGGTGAGAACTTCATCGAAGATCCGGGACTGCACAGGACACTTACCGGTGACGGACTTGCCACAGCGCTTGCAGGCCTTGTAGGAGGACCGGCCAATACGACATATGGTGAGAATACCGGAGTTCTGGAGTTATCGAAGGTCTATGATCCGGTAGTCATAAGGATAGCCGCAGTAATGGCGATAATCCTTTCGTTTGTACCCAAGTTCTCGGCACTTATTTCCACAATGCCTGCTGCGATAATAGGCGGTATCTCGTTCATGCTTTACGGAATGATCTCAGCCATCGGTGTAAGGAATATCGTAGAGAACAGGGTTGACCTTACAAAGTCGAGGAACCTGATAATCGCCGGCGTCATATTTGTCTGCGGGCTCGGTTTCAGCGACGGGCTTACCTTTACGATAGGAGGAACATCGATAACACTGACGGCACTTGCGATCGCAGCCATCGCAGGTATCATACTCAATGCGATACTTCCCGGAAATGATTACAGATTCGGAAGCAATCCGAAGGGTGACATGAGCCGCGGCGTATTTATAACAAGTTCGGATAATGACAGCACTGACAAAGACAGTGAGGAAAAATAAGATGTTTACAGGTAAACACACAGTTTTTGGAGGAAGATATGAGTTACGGAAATATTGAGAATATAACTATTTCAAAGCATCCCCTGATACAGCATAAGATATCGATGCTCAGGGACAAGAATACGGGAACGAACGAGTTCCGTAAGCTTGTCGAAGAAATAGCAATGCTCGAGGGATTCGAGGCTCTCTCGGATCTTCCGATGGAGGAAGTTGAAGTCGAGACTCCCATCGAGAAGTGCATGACACCGATGATAGCGGGACGTAAGCTTGCCCTGGTGCCTATATTAAGGGCCGGACTTGGCATGGTGAGCGGCGTACTGGCTCTTGTTCCCACCGCAAAGGTCGGACATATCGGTATGTATCGTGATGAGACCACTCATGAACCTCAGGAGTATTATTGCAAGCTCCCGAGCCCGATCGAGCAGCGTACCATTGTGGTAATGGATCCCATGCTCGCAACGGGCGGATCGGCAGTGGATGCAATAAACCAGATAAAGATGCATGGAGGGGTGAATATCAAGTTCATGTGCATAATCGCTGCACCGGAGGGCCTTGAGAGACTTAATAAGGCACATCCCGATGTTCAGATATATGTGGGTCATCTTGACAGGGAACTTAACTCGGATGCGTATATCTGTCCGGGACTCGGAGATGCCGGAGACAGGATATTCGGTACAAAATAAAGGTGAAAATATGAAACAGTATAATGTGACGGGTATGAGCTGTGCAGCCTGTCAGGCGCGGGTCGAGAAAGCAGTGGGTGCCGTAGAAGGCGTTACTGCATGTTCGGTTAACTTGCTTACAAATTCGATGGGAGTCGAAGGCAGCGCCGATGATGCACAGATAATAGAGGCAGTAAGAAATGCAGGATACGGGGCGTCACCTAAGGGTGGCGCCGCTTCTGATAAGGCGGGTAAGGATCCGGGGTATGAGGAGGAACTGAGCAGGCTTGAGAACAGCGGTATTAAGGAACTTAAGCTCAGGCTTACCATATCGCTTGGGTTCCTGCTTGTTCTCATGTATTTTTCAATGGGGCATACCATGCTCGCTCTTCCGCTTCCTTCGGTGATAGGGCACGATCCCGTGAAGGTGGCTGTAATACAGATGCTTCTGTGCATTGCGGTCATGATCGTAAATCAGAGGTTCTTTATAAGCGGGTTTAAGAGCGTTGTTCACGGTTCGCCGAATATGGATACCCTGGTCGCCATGGGCAGCGGAGTATCCTTCCTGTACAGTACGGGAGTGCTTCTTGTGATGACGGATCTTCATGATCTGTATTTTGAATCGGCAGCAATGATACTTACTCTCATTACGGTAGGTAAGCTGTTGGAGGCAAGGTCCAAGGGTAAGACGACCGATGCGCTTAAGAGCCTTATGCGCCTGGCACCCAAGACTGCCAGGATCATACAGGACGGTGAGGAAAAAGAGGTCCCCGTGGAGCAGGTCGGAGTAGGGGATATATTTGTGATAAGACCCGGAGACAGCATACCTGTTGACGGCGTGGTGACGGAAGGTATTTCCGCCGTTGATGAATCGTCACTTACGGGAGAGAGCATTCCCGTTGATAAGACAGTCGGATCACGGGTATCGGCCGCGACTATCAACAGTTCCGGATTCCTTAAATGCAAGGCGGTAAGGGTAGGAGAGGATACCACACTTTCACAGATAATACGTATGGTAAATGACGCTGCATCGACCAAGGCTCCCATAGCCAAGATCGCCGACAGGGTATCGGGAGTATTTGTTCCCGTGGTCATCGGGATTGCGGTATTTACCTTTATCATATGGATGGTCATGGGACAGACAGCGGGATTTGCGGTGGCAAGAGCCATTTCGGTACTCGTCATAAGCTGTCCGTGTGCTCTCGGACTTGCAACGCCTGTAGCGATAATGGTAGGAAACGGCGTCGGTGCAAGGAACGGTATACTGTTTAAAACCGCAGTATCGCTCGAACAGACGGGCAAGGCCGACATAGTGGTATTTGATAAGACGGGGACCATAACAAACGGTACTCCCGTTGTGACCGATATCATTCCTATGTTTAAGGAGGGCACATCCCTGCCTGCCGGTATGTCATCGGATACGGACAGTGAAGAGACCGTATTGCTTAAGATCGCGGGAGCGCTCGAATCAAAGAGTGAGCATCCTCTTTCAAGGGCAGTGATCGGGGAATGCGAAGAAAGGAAAATAGATATCACGGAGGAAACCGTTGATTTTTCCGCAATACCGGGCAGGGGTCTTACGGCATCCCTGTCGGGACAGAAGATATACGGGGGCAATATATCATATATAAAAGAGGTCTGCTCGGATGAGGAAGGACTTCTGGAAGCAGGGAAGCGGGCGGAGGATCTTTCGGAACAGGGTAAGACACCTCTTATTTTTGCGCTTGGCAAAAGCATGCTCGGTATAATAGCCGTTGCCGACACCTTAAAGGATGACAGTACAGAGGCTGTATCACAGCTTAAGAAAATGGGCATGCATGTTGTTATGTTAACCGGAGACAATGAGCGTACCGCAGCTGCGATAGGGTCTGACGCAGGAGTTGACGAGGTCATAGCGGGAGTGTACCCGGATGCCAAGGCAAGGGAGATCGAGAGACTTAAGGAGCACGGACGGGTAGTTATGACAGGTGACGGCATTAACGATGCGCCGGCTCTTACCACGGCAGATATGGGTATTGCCATAGGAGCAGGGACTGATGTTGCGATAGATGCGGCCGATGTCGTGCTTATGAAGAGCAGTATCATTGATGTACCGGCAGCCATAAGACTGTCGAGGGCAACCCTCAGGAATATCCATGAGAACCTGTTCTGGGCCTTTTTCTATAATATGATAGGGATACCTCTGGCTGCGGGAGCATTTTACCGCTTCGGGATAAAGTTAAGTCCGATGTTCGGGGCGGCGGCGATGAGCCTTTCAAGCTTCTGCGTGGTAAGCAATGCATTAAGGCTGAATCTCTGTAAACTCTATGATCCTTCAAAGGATAAGCCGCGCAGGGGGAGACGGTACGGCAGCGGAAAATGCGCCGGACAGGCAGACGATAAAACGAGAGAAAATAAAATGGAAGAGAATAAAACGAAAGAAAATAAACCGGAAGGAGAAAAAAACATGACAAAGACGATGAGTATTGAGGGAATGATGTGTGCCCACTGCGAGGCAACGGTAAAAAAAGCACTTGAGGCTTTGGAGGGAGTAAGTTCGGCCGAGGTGAGCCATGAGAAAAACAATGCTGTTGTGACTCTGAGTGCGGATGTGGCGGATGAAGTGCTTAAGAAAGCTGTAGAAGATAAGGACTATAAAGTGACGGAGATAAAATGAAGATCCTGGTTATCGGCGGAAGTTACTTCCTTGGAAGATGGTTCGTGCAGCTTGCCCATAAAGAACATGATATAACCGTGTTAAACCGCGGGAATATACCGGTCGGTCTTGACGGAGTGAAAGAGATCGCTGCCGACAGACACAATGATGATGAGTTATGTAAACTGGAAAGCTGCGACGGCTTCGATGCTGTCGTGGATTTCTGCGCATATGGCAGGGGCGAAATAGGACAGATACTTAAGCATTTAAGCGGTCCCATGCCTTCAAGATATATCTATGTGAGTACGGTGGATGTATACAAAAAGGGCACCGGAGCCGCATGCGACGAGACATCTGAACTTACGGACATAACGGAAGGCCGGGATGAAGAGAAGGAAAGTGATGGAACAGGTGTCTTTTCGCCGGAGACGGAATATATCATCGGTAAAACAGAACTTGAGCATGAACTTATATCGGAATGCACGTCATACGGGATAAAGGGCGTGTCGGTGCGGCCTGTGATCCTGTACGGTCCCGGGAATTATGCTCCGAGAGAAAGCGTATATCTTGAATGGATAAGAACAGCAGGTCAGATAATACATCCGGTCAATGCGGACGGATATTTTCAGATGCTGTATGTGGCGGATGCCGCAAGGGGACTTATAAGGCTGTGCGAGGCAAAGGCCGGTGAACTTAAAGGCGCATATAACTTCTGTACCGATGAGATCCTTACGTATGACAGCTTCGAAAGGGCGCTTGCCGGGGCATATTGCCTGTATGAACCGGGAGTTACCGAAGATAATGCTTTTACCCGCGTGGATGTAACGGTCGAAACGGTGACCGGCCGGAACATACCTCTGCCGTTCCCCCTTACCAAAGCTGAGTCGGAAGAATACTCGGGGAAGAGATTTGCCGGGCTCGGCATACCGGTCACGCCGCTTAAAGAGGGACTTTTTGCATGTTTCAGGGTAGGATGAGATTTCCTGTCATATTTTTGCTTCATGCATAAGTTTCCGTTGACTTACATTATTAAAAGATATTACAATAATCTGTGTAAAAATGCTTAAAGGAGAGACATAAAATGTCACAGTATTTTCAGCCGGAGATTGAGACGGCTTCAAGGGAAGAGATAATCAGGATACAGAATGAGAAGATAGTAAAGCAGGTAAGGCACGTTTACGACAAGGTAGAGTATTACAGAAACCTGATGGATAAGAAGGGAATTAAGCCCGAAGATATAAAGGGCGTGGAGGATATCCACAAGCTTCCTTTTCTTAAGAAGGATGATCTGAGAGAGTGTTATCCATACGGTCTTCTGGCTACGGATCTTAAGAACTGCGTCAGGATACATTCGACGTCCGGCACCACGGGCAAGAGGGTGGTCGCATTCTATACGCAGCATGATATAGATCTGTGGGAAGAATGCTGCGCGAGGGCTATAGTGGCAGCAGGCGGTACGGATGAAGATGTTGTTCAGGTCTGCTACGGATACGGTCTGTTCACGGGTGGTTCGGGACTGCACGGCGGAGCGCATAAGTTAGGCGCACTCACACTTCCGATGTCGTCCGGAAATACGGAGAGGCAGATACAGTTCATGATGGACCTTCAGTCCACGATACTGTGCTGTACACCCAGTTATGCGGCGTTTATAGCGGAATCGCTTAAGGACAGGGGATATTCTCCTTCGGATAATAAGTTAAAGGCAGGTATATTCGGCGCGGAACCATGGACAGAGGAGATGCGCAAGTCGATAGAGGAAGGTCTTGGGATCAAGGCTTATGATATATACGGGCTGACCGAGACGAGCGGTCCGGGAGTTGCGTTTGAGTGCTCCGAGCAGACCGGCATGCATATCAATGAAGATCATTTCTATGCGGAGATAATAGATCCCGATACTGGTGAGGTACTTCCGGAGGGCGAGAAGGGTGAGCTTGTGTTCACTTCTCTTGATAAGGAAGCGTTCCCGCTCTTAAGGTACAGGACGAGGGATATATGTGTTCTCACGAGGGGCAAATGCTCATGCGGAAGGACTCATGTCAAGATGTGCAAGCCTATGGGCAGGAGCGATGACATGATGATAATCCGCGGTGTAAATGTTTTCCCGAGCCAGATAGAGACTGTTCTCCTTAATGAAGGTTATACACCGAATTACATGATCTATGTTGACCGCAAGAATAATACGGATACGCTTGACATAGATGTGGAGCTTACGCCCGAGCAGTTCTCGGATAATGTTGCCGACATGCAGGCGAAGGAGAAGTCGCTTGAAGCGGCAATGCGCACGATGCTTGGGATCGGGCCCAAGATACATCTTGTTCCTCCCAAGACTATACAGAGGAGCGAGGGTAAGGCAGTAAGGGTGATTGACAACAGGAAGCTGCATTAGTTACAGGGGGCAATACATATTATGTGAGGAGGTAAGCAAATGGCAGTAAATCAGTTATCGGTATTTATTGAGAATAAGCACGGAAGGCTGTCTGAAGCTATCAAGGGGATATCGGAATCGGAACTTAATATCCGGGCTCTGAGTATAGGTGATTCGCAGGATTTCGGAATTGTCAGGATGATAGTATCGGATCTTGACAAGGCCAAGGAACTTCTGGGTGAGGATTTTATATATAAGGTAACTCCGGTCATCGCGGTCAAGATGGATGACAGGGGCGGAGCGCTTTATAAGATATTAAGGACACTTGAGGAGAGCGAGATAAACGTTAAATACACTTATGCGTTTACTTCAAACAAGGAATTCGGAGCCTACGTCGTATTAAGGGTGGATGATGTTGAGGCTACCGAGAAGGTGTTGTCGGATAAGGGTTTCAGGCTGGCGACCGATGAAGAGATAAGCGGTTGAGTATAAATAGATAAGGGGATGAGGATATGGGATTATTTAATGTATTTAAAAAAGGGAAGAAGTCCGATCTTAGCGAAGAGGAGTTAAGTGCTCTCCAGAAGAGCCTCCTCGATGATGAGAGCGGCATAGTCGGTGAGGTGGAGCACGGCGGACCTTCGGAGGCGGCAGTCACGGAACCCGAGGAAGAGGAGAAGCCCGCTAATGTTAAGAGATGCTCGTTTGTTATGGGCATACTTAATGTTACACCTATCGCAGGATCCGAGAATATAAAAGTTACGGGTATCCTTAAGGGTAACGCGGAAGCCAATATGATCATCACCGCGATCAATTTCGGTGACGACAACAGGGAACCGATGATGACCACGGTCCTTGGAGTTGAGGTAAACGATGCTTTTGCTTCTTCGGCCACCGACTGCAAGGCTTCGCTCATAATAGAAGCAGGTCCCGACCGCAGGATAGGTATCGGAACGGTGCTCTACACAAGGGATATGGGCGAGACCAATGTTCATGATGCATATATAAGTGCTCTCGGAGACGTATATGTCAAGGAGAGAGGACTTGATATATCGGAGGAGGAACTCGGGAATCTGAGCATGACTGACTGTGCGGAGATCTGGCGCCTCAACGGCTGGTATATGAGCCATGCGGGCAAGGATGAGAGCGATGATGTCAAGGCTGACAGGAAGAAGAAGCTTGACAGGCTGGTCACTGCGTTATGCGATAAGATACTCAATGCCGATACCATCTATTATGTTCATGACAAAAAAACAGGGGAGGCGCATCTGTTCTCACAGACGGTTGATAAGGGCGACGGAACCTATATCTGCACCCCTCCCAATATACTGATAGTTTCCAAGGCATATCACAGGCATTTCAGGAAGCTTTATTCAAACGATAAGTTAGAACTTGCAATAGTAAGGAACGGTGAGGACAAGAAGGGTATATATAACTTCCTTGCGGGCAATTTTTACATAAACGGGGCATGTGGTGCCGCGGTAACCACCGTGCAGACATCGATCGCTGCCGGTATGCTCGTTAAGAAACCCGATTACGAAGGAGTTCCTGTCACCAATATCCCGGTGACGAATCCGGATCTTGTAAGATGGATGCTTCTTATAGGGCAGATGGATTCTCCCAAGGATGATGATGAGACCGCTCTTATCTTCAAACTCTATTACAGATTCATGGGAATAGAGATGACCAAGGCTAAGTTCATCATCCCGATGAAGCATGACGGCGGAGCGGTCAAGAAGGATGAAAAGGGCAATACCGTTACCGATAAGGATTTCCAGTTCGGTATAGCCACAATGAAGGGCAAGGGCAGCAAGGATGCAGTGATAATGTACACGGACTGGAGAAGGCTGCGTTCCGAATACGGAAAGGAATGGGACGGAATGGTACATACCATGGGCGGAATGATCGACATGTTCGACTGTGCGGTCAATCCCACCAGATTCCCGGCAGCAGGTTCATATATCACCAAGGAGATGTATGACGGTATAGTCAGGATGGCCGAAAGTGATGGAAAACAGTCATAGGTTTTTTGAGAACAGGGATTGTAAGTATTATCCATGTCATAAAAATACAGAGCATATAAACTGTCTGTTCTGTTACTGTCCCATGTATACCATGCCGGACTGCCCGGGACATCCGCGCTTTGTAAAAAAGCGGGAGGGATACAGGAAGGTTTGTACGGACTGCGATTATCCGCACAGGGCGGAGAATTACGATGAGATAGTACGGATGCTTAAAACACGGGGATTCTTTGAAGAGGATGAAGTAATTTCAGGAAATGACTGATAACGGAAACGGGATACAGATGAAGGAAATCACACTTGTTAACAAAACTGTGCTGCTTGGAGTCTCAGGCAGCATTGCTGCTTATAAGACGGCTTCACTTGCGAGTGCGCTTAAGAAGCTTGGCGCCGATGTGCATGTGCTCATGACGCGGAATGCGTGTAATTTTATAAATCCGATCACATTTGAGACTCTTACGGGAAATAAATGTCTTGTCGATACGTTTGACAGGAATTTTGAGTTCTCGGTGGAGCATGTCTCACTTGCGGCAAAGGCCGATATTGTTATGATAGCGCCCGCTACAGCAAATGTTATAGGCAAGATAGCGGGGGGCATAGCGGATGATATGCTGACTACTACCGTAATGGCCTGCAGATGCTGTAAGTATATTTCTCCCGCGATGAATACAAATATGTTTGAAAACCCCATCGTACAGGATAACCTTAAGAAACTTGAGGGTTACGGATACAGGATAATACAGCCTGCGACAGGATATCTTGCCTGCGGCGATACCGGAAAGGGGAAAATGCCGGAGCCGGAGATCCTGCTTAAGTACATATTGCGTGAGATAGCCTGTACCAAAGATCTTGCCGGGAAGAAGATACTTGTAACGGCAGGTCCCACCCAGGAAGCAATAGATCCGGTAAGGTACATAACAAATCATTCATCCGGGAAGATGGGCTATGCGATAGCTGAGGCGGCAATGCTGAGGGGTGCCTGCGTTACTCTCGTGAGCGGGCAGACGGCAACAGAACCGCCGATGTTTGTCGATGTCGTGCCTGTCGTATCGGCTCAGGATATGTACGAAGAAGTCATAAAGCGTTCGGATGAGATGGACATAATAATCAAGGCGGCTGCGGTGGCCGATTACCGTCCTTTGAACGTGGCACAGGAGAAGATGAAGAAAAAGGATGATGACTTGTCGATCGCGCTTGAGAGGACAACGGATATACTTAAGTATCTCGGAGAGCATAAAAGGCAGGGTCAGTTCTTATGCGGATTTTCAATGGAAACAGAGAACATGATTGAAAATTCACGTGCCAAGCTTGAGAAGAAAAACCTTGATATGATAGCCGCGAACAATCTGAGGGTCGAAGGAGCCGGATTTAAAGGCGATACGAATGTGCTTACTCTTATAACGAAGGACGGGGAGAAGGAACTCGGGCTGATGAGCAAGCTGTCTGCGGCGATGGAGCTGCTTGATAATATAGCAGACAGGATGGCATAGGATGATGAAAAGAATGATACCGGCAATGCTGCTCATCGCAAGTCTTCTGGCTTCGGGATGCGGTGTGGATCCGAACATCAGCGAAAAGGGCAGTAAAGGCGGTAATGATATAAAGGAAGAAAATACGAAAGATGCCGGAGAGGCCGAGCCTTCGGGGAAGGATAAGGCGGCAGGTGATCCGGATATAACGTATGATGACGGTAATCCTTTTATAGACAGTGATCTTAAGGTGAACGTTACCGGAAGTAAATGCCCGGGCATCAAGGATGATTTCCACTTCGCGGTCAACTATGACTGGTTAAAAGAAGCCGATATCAAAGAGGGATCCACATCGGAATCATCATTTACGCGGGCGGAGAGAAACACAGAAGAAAGGGCGATGAGCCTGCTTGATGACAGCAGCATAAGGGGGCATGATGCCGAACTTGTTCATGGGCTGTACAAAGCCATCACAGACTGGGATAAGCGTAATGAACAGGGGATCGAACCGTTAAAGCCCGTGATAACGGATATAGCGGGGATAAAGAGTCTTGACGGTCTGAGTGAATTTATCTGCGATCCCAAGAGGAGCAACTGCGTGAGCGCTTTTGTGAGCATCATGAACGAGACGGATCTTAATGATTCCGGAAGATATATCGTTTATATAAACAATGATACCCTGCTGCTTGAGGATGCTGCCGAATATGCTCAACTGACATCTGCGGGTGAGAGGGCATACGAAGCCAAAATGGCACTTGTGAAGGCCATGTATTCAAGGCTCGGTATAGGAGAAGATGAGGCAGAGGCGCGGTTTAACAGGGTGCTTGGCTTTGAAGAGAGGATAGCCGAAGTTGCGCTCACAAGGAAGGATTTTAACGGCCCGGACATTTTTGACAAGGTAAATAACATATACACCGGGGAAGAGATAAAGAGGCTGACCGGGGCATTCCCGCTGCAGGCCTTCATAGATGGTTTCGGATACGGCGGAGCAGACAGATATGCCGTTTATCAGCCGAAAGTGATACAGAGGCTCGATGAACTCTATACCGAGGCCAATCTCGACGTGATGAAGGATTATATGATGATCCATTACCTTATATATGCGGC
>ONRZ01000002.1:14943-103416 GCA_900320345.1 uncultured Lachnospiraceae bacterium
CGGCATATAATACGGTACTTAAGCTTATTCCGGAGCCGCTTGAGAAGGTATATCTTGAAAAATACGATGCCGCCGCGATGAAGGAAGACATAACCGGCCTCTGTAAAGATGTGATCGGCGGTTACAGGGATATGCTGAAGGAGGAGGACTGGCTGTCGGAGGAAACAAGGACGGAGGCTGTTAAGAAGCTTGAAAGCATGAGGATCAATGCCGTATATCCCGACAAGTGGCAGGATTACAGTAAGCTTGATCTTAACGGTCTTGGGTATCTTGAGTGCTGCCATGCGATAAACGCGTACAATGCCGGCATTGACAGAAGCAGGACGGGCCAAAAGGTGGATAAGGACATCTGGACCGTAAACATACTGCAGTGCAACGCATTTTACAATAAGCAGGATAATTCGATAAATATCATTCTCGGCATCCTTGATGATGCTTTTTACAATGAGGATATGAGCAGGGAGGAACTGCTCGGAGGGATAGGGACTGTAATAGGTCATGAGATAAGCCATGCATTTGATGAAAAGGGTTCACAGTTTGATGAAAACGGTAATCTTAAAGCATGGTGGAAGGATGAGGATCATAAGGCATACGGTGACAGAATGGCTGTGCTGTCCGGGTATCTTGACGGTATCACAGGTTTTAACGGAACCAATGTAACGGGAAGCAACATAAGTGCGGAAGCTGCGGCGGATATGGCGGGGATGAAGGTCATGCTTTATCTGGCAGGGAAAGAACCGGATTTTGACTACGACAGATTCTTCAGACAGTATGCTTCCATATGGCGGACCATAACATCGCCGGAGGCCGAATACGATAAGCTGTTAAAGGATCAGCATCCGCTCAATTATTTAAGGACAAACGTAACTCTTCAGCAATATGATGAGTTCTATGAGGAATACGGCGTAAATGAGGGAGACGGCATGTACCTTGCGCCCGATGAAAGGGTTGCGGTTTGGTAAGGTCTTTGGTAAAATGCTGCAAGACTTTTAGTGACAAGGACAGGTTTTTATGAAAGAAATGAACACGGCTACAATTTTACGTTATACGGAAGGAACCGAGGATTCGCAGGCGATAAGACCTACTCTGTTCGTTTGTTACGGACTGACGATATCCGAATTCAGGCTCCAGGGGAAGCAGGTCATGGGAAGGCCTACATCAAGTTCGATTCCCGACATTCCGGTACACGCAAGATTTATGTCAAGAGATCACGGATTTTTCGATACAGAGGGTTTAACGACATGCTATACGGCCGTTGAGACCACAAACGGTATAAGGTATAAGGGTACAACGCTTCAGCCGGGCACCAGGATACAGTTAAATGACGGTGATGAGCTCATGGTACCTTGGACTGATGACGGAGGCAGGGATAAATCCGTTATCCTGGTTTATGCTTCGACTGCCGCAAGGATACGGCTGTGGCGGGATCTGACCAAGGCATCAAGGGATAAGCTCACGGATCTGTGCGACAGGGACTGTTTTACAACCTGGTGGGAACAGAACAGGTCGAAGAAGGATTATGAAGAAGCATATTTGTTCATAATGGATGTGGATGATTTTAAGAAGGTCAATGATACGGCAGGACATAATGCCGGAGATGAGGCCCTTAAGATCATAGCCAGGGAACTTAAGAATGCCGTGAGATATGAGAGCCAGGTCTGCAGATGGGGAGGCGATGAATTCGCAGGGATCATCCCTTCGAGCGAACTGGAAGCGGGAAAACGTTTTAAGGAGCTGAGTAATGCGATAGAAAAGGCATCCACAGATGCCGGCATACCATTAAGTGTCAGCATCGGGTATGTAGATATACATGCCGTTGATGAAAGCGGAAATATCATTGAACTTGTAGAACTTGCGGATAAGGCCCTTTACAGGATAAAACGCGAAGGAAAGGGCGGCATAGCCCTGTACAGGGAATAGAAGTAAGCACATCTTTGATGCAGACACACGGTTATTGAGCAGGGAAGGGAAGGGTATTTATATGAAAAAACTTGCAAAACGTGGAAATATGAACGAGCGGATAGATATCGTCCTGCGTAAGTTCCGCTCAAGAATGACATCATATCCTCCGGGGATGTGTCCCCTTGCTCTGTACCGGTCAATTCTTCAGATATCCATGAACCAGTCCTGCGGCAAGTGTGTGCCCTGCAGGGACGGACTTGCAGAAGTGGATTATTACCTTAAGTGCATATTGAACGGTGATGCGGACGTTGAGATACTTGATGAAATGGAGAGAAAATGCCGCATGATCGCAAGTACGGCAGACTGTGCAGTGGGTATGGTCGGAGCGAACCTCATACTTGATTCGCTGACCGAATTTGCAGATGAGTATGAAAGCCATATCAAAAACAGGCGCTGCATAGAGAATGTCATCCAGACCATACCATGCGTTACCCTGTGCCCGGCCCATGTGGATGTTCCGGGCTACATTGCGATGATAAAGGAGGGAGATCACGCAGGTGCGATCAAGGTCATACGGAATAAGAACCCGTTCCCCACGGCATGTGCGTTTGTGTGTGAGCATCCATGTGAGAGAAAATGCCGCAGAGCACTGGTAGATGCACCGGTTAATATACGCGGACTTAAGAAATATGCTGTGGACCGGGCGGCGGCGGATACTGTTGAAACACCTGCGGCAAATGTTAAGACCGGAAGGAAGATCGCCATAGTCGGCGGAGGTCCGTCTGGAATGACAGCTGCCTATTTTCTTGCGCTTATGGGACATGAAGTCGTTATATATGAGGAGCATGAAAAACTCGGAGGTATGTTAAGATACGGGATACCCGAATACAGGCTTCCGAAGGCAAGGCTTGACGAGGATATAAATGCCATTCTTAAGGCAGGAGATATAAAGGTAAAACTTAACACCAAGATAGGAAGGGATATAAACTTTAAGGAACTTAAGGAAAAATATGATGCGGTATATATAGGTATAGGTGCACAGCTCGGAAACCGCATGCCCATGGAAAATGCCGATGCGAAGAACGTGATACCTGCAGCCGATTTCCTGCAGGAAGTGGCAAACGGAAATGCACCGGATCTTACGGGAAAGAAGGTCGTGCTCATAGGAGGCGGAAACGTTGCAATGGATGCGGCGCGTACGGCGGTGCGTCTGAATGCTGAGAGTATCCATGTTTTTACACGTAAGAGGGATGACTATACCGCACTTGAGAGTGAGATAGAATCAGCCATGCAGGAGGGGGTAAGGTTTCGGACAATGCTGAGCTTTCTGAATATAGAGGCAGATAAGGAAACAAACGAAGTCCGCGCCGTCTGGCTGCAGCCCGAGATAATCGCGGAGTACGACCAGTACGGGATGATGACCACAGAACATTCGAGTAATTATCCCTACAGGTTTAAATGTGATGTTCTGATACTCGGGGTAGGGCAGAGGAGTGATGTTACGGGATTTGAGGATGCAGGTGTACCGATAGAACGCGGAAGGATAATCGCGGATGAGACTACGATGGTAAGGAATACGGACGGAGTATTTTCGGGCGGTGATTGTGTGACCGGTCCGTCCACCGCGATAAATGCGATAGCCGCAGGACAGGTGGCTGCCTACAATATTGACGAGTATTTGGGATACCACCATAAGGTAGAGTTTGATGTGCAGATACCTTCCGCCTATCCTAATCCATGTGTACCTACGGGACGTGCCGAGATAGAAGAGAAGGATCCGTTTGAGAGGAAGAACAACTTCGAGCATGTTGAACTGTCAATGACATTGGAGGAAGCCATAAGAGAATCGGGAAGATGCTTAAGGTGTGACCATTATGGCTGCGGTGTTATGGAAGGAGGCAGGGGCGAATGATCACGGTTAAGATAAACGGTAATGATTATGAAGCCAGGGAAGGTTCGACGATCCTTGAGGTTGCCCGTGAGAACGGAGTTTATATACCTACCCTGTGTTTTATGGAAGGAGTCAGCGATATAGGGTCCTGCCGGCTGTGTATGGTCGAAGCCGAGGGTTACGATACGATGCTGCCTGCCTGCCGCACTAAGATAAAGGACGGGATGGTCATTAATACCGAATCGGAACTTCTTAACGAATACAGAAAGGATATGCTCAAGCTCATCCTTTCAAACCATAATCAGGACTGTATGAGCTGTCCGGCAAACGGGACATGCGAACTGCAGAGCCTGTGCAACAGATATGAGATAGGACATGCGGATCATAAGGGAACGAGGTCGCATATTGAAGAAAAGCTGCCGCTGCTTAATGAAAACCCTTATATAAGTTACGATCCGAGTAAGTGTATCCACTGCATGCGCTGCATAAGTGTCTGCAATAACATAGCATGCAACGGAACGCTTAAGAACGGCAGGTCTGGCACCTTCCATATAGTCGATGCTCCGTTTGGGAGCAACTATAAGGAAACGGACTGTGAATCCTGCGGTAACTGTGCGAGCGTATGTCCTACCGGAGCTCTGACACTGAAAAGGGAAGTACACTATCGCGACTGGGAAGTAAAGAAGGTGCTCACCACATGTCCGCATTGTGCTACGGGCTGTCAGTATTACCTTGTGGTCAAGGATAACAGGATAGTAAACGTGGAACCTGCGAACGGACCGTCAAACCATCACAGGCTCTGTGTCAAGGGACGTTCCGGGAGCTTTGATTTTGTACACAGTAAGGACAGGATAAAGAAGCCTCTCATTAAGGACAGGAGTACCGGTGAGTTCAGGGAAGCCACATGGGAAGAGGCGATCGGTTATACTGCCGAGAGGTTGATGGAGATAAAGAAAAAATACGGCCCGGAATCTTTGGCCGGTTTTGCCTGCTCACGTTCGGCAAACGAGGATATATACATGGTCCAGAAGATGGTGCGTACCTGCTTTGGGACCAATAATACGGATAACTGCGCGAGGGTATGCCATTCGGCTTCGGTCGCGGGACTTGCAAAGACACTGGGTTCGGGTGCGATGACCAATCCGATACATGACATAACTCATGATGTGGACTGTATCCTTCTTGTAGGCTCCAATCCCGAAGAGGCGCATCCGGTCGTTGGTATGCAGATAAGGAAAGCCGTTAAGAACGGAACGAGGCTTATCGTCGTTGATCCGAGGGACATAGGACTTGCGAAGTATGCGGATATACATCTGAAACTAAGGCCCGGAACCAACGTGGCATTTGCAAACGGCATGATGCATGTGATGATAAAGGAAGATCTTATAGATCACGACTATATCAGTGAAAATGCCGAGGGCTTCGAAGAACTTAAGAAAATTACCGAAGAATATACTCCCGATAAGGTCGGAGAGATATGCCATATAGATCCCGAGAGGCTCACGGAAGCCGCACGCATGTATGCGACAGCGAAGAAAGCACCGATAATATACTGCCTCGGAGTTACCGAGCATTCTACCGGAACAGAGGGCGTTATGAGCATGTCGAACATGGCGGTGCTCTGCGGTAAGATCGGAAAGAGCGGATGCGGCGTCAATCCGCTGCGCGGACAGAATAACGTGCAGGGTGCCTGCGATATGGGTGCAATGCCTACCGATTATCCGGGATATCAGAAGGTTGACAATGAAGAGGTAAGAAAGAAGTTCGAGAAGGCATGGGGCGTAAGCTTAAATCCAACCCCCGGACTTAAGGCAACGGAAGTATTTCCGGCAGCCATCGAGGGCAGGATACATGGTCTGTATATCTGCGGCGAGGATCCGGTGGTCACCGATCCCGATTCGCATCATGTGATCAAAGCACTTGAGAGCCTTGACTTTTTCGTGATACAGGAGCTGTTCATGACTAAGACGGCACAGTATGCCGATGTGATCCTTCCGGGTGTAAGTTATGCCGAGAAGGAAGGAACGTTCTCCAATACCGAACGCCGTGTGCAGAGGATAAGGAAGGCTGTAGAACCCGAAGGTGACATGAGGCCTGATACGGATATACTCATTGATCTTATGAATGCCATGGGTTATCCCCAGCCAAGGCTTACGAGCGCGCAGATAATGGATGAGATCGCTTCAGTCACACCAAGCTTCGGAGGTATCTCGCATGCGAGACTGGATGCGGGAGAGAGCCTTCAGTGGCCGTGTAAGGATAAGGATCATCCGGGAACCCCGATCATGCATGTGGGACATCCGGCAAGAGGAAAGGCATTACTGTATCCGGCCGTATATAAGCCTTCACAGGAACTTCCGGATGAGGAGTATCCGTTCATACTGATGACCGGACGTATCCTGTATCATTATAATGCCGCAGCGATGACTGCCCGTTCTCCGGGACTTATGGATATATCCGGAGAGGGTTTTATAGAGATAAATCACAGGGATGCCAAGAGGCTTAATATCATGAACGGTGAGAAGATACGCATATCGAGCAGACGCGGCGAGATAACGGCTACGGCGCATGTGGGACGCAAGGTATCGGAGGGCGAGACCTGGATGCCGTTCCACTTCCCGGATTCACCCGTAAATGAACTGACAAATGCGGCCCTTGACGATCTTGCAAGGATACCGGAATACAAGGTATGTGCCGTGAAGATCGGGAAGGTCGGATAAAACAAAGAAATATATACTTAAGGCAGTGCGCAGACGGTATCCGTTCTGCGCACAGTCGTGTAAGGTGCTTAAACAGATCGGACAGGGATACAGATGCGGGACAGATACGGAAGGGAAATTGATTATCTGAGGATATCCGTAACAGATAAATGCAACTTAAGATGTAAGTATTGTATGCCCGGGGATATCGAATCGATACCTATGGGAAAGATACTTTCGTTTGAAGAGATCGCATATATAGCCGGCAGGGCGGCGGAACTCGGGATAAGCAGGCTCAGGATAACAGGAGGGGAACCTCTTGTAAGAAAGGACTGCTGCACTTTGATAAAAATGCTGAAATCCCTGCCCGGTATAGAACAGGTTATGCTGACCACAAACGGTGTGGTGCTGGAAAAGCATATTGATGAGCTGCTAAACGCCGGAGTGGATGGTATCAATATCAGTATCGATACGCTCGACAGAGACAGGTTCAGATCCGTAACGGGTGCGGACGGGCTTTCGGATGTGTTAAACGGACTTTCGGCAGCGTTAAGCAAAGGCATTAAGGTCAGGATAAACGCTGTGTCTGTGGACTGGGACAGGTATCATAAGGATATGTGTTCAGATCCGTATGAAGATGCATGGAGCCTTATAGATCTTGCCAGGGAAAAACCGGTCGATGTCAGGTTCATAGAAATGATGCCGATAGGATACGGCAAGGGCTTTCCTGCGATCCCTCATGATATACTTATACCAGCGATAAAGGAAAGGTTCGGCGATATGATCCCCGAAGAGAGCCGGCGCGGCAACGGACCGGCAAAATACTACAGGATCCCGGGATATAAGGGAAGTATAGGATTCATAAGCGCCGTACACGGGAAATTCTGTGATTCGTGCAACAGGATAAGGCTCACTTCCAAGGGGTATCTGAAAAGCTGCCTTAGTTATGACACCGGAGTCGATCTAATGGGTATCATCAGGAGTGATATGACTGATGATGAGAAGAGGGATGCAGTACTTGCAGGTATTGAAAAAGCAATATTATGTAAACCTGCAGCCCATTCATTTACAAAAGAAGAGAATATATCGGAGAAGCATGCAATGTCTGCCATTGGCGGATAAGGTCATACTCAGTTGATCTTTGGGATCTATGGGAAGAAGGGTTATGGAAGAACTGACGGGAAAGATACGTGCGATATGCATAAGTGAAAAGAGAGGGACCGTAAAACACGAGGTTTCATCTGCACTGCTTAAGGAAGGATACGGTATCGAGGGTGACGCACATGCCGGTAAGTGGCATCGCCAGGTGAGTCTGCTGTCCGCATCGGATATTGATGCTTTCAATGAAAAAGGAGCAGGTGTAAAGAACGGTGATTTCGGAGAAAACCTGGTCGTGGAAGGAATAGACTGCGTTAAGCTTCCGATAGGGAGTATCATCACCATAGGAGAAGGTGACGGGGCGGTAAGACTCAGGGTTACACAGAGGGGCAAGGAGTGCCATACCCATTGTGAGATCTTTAAGAGGATGGGTGAATGCATTATGCCGCGGCGCGGTATTTTTACCGAAGTCATTACAGGGGGCAGGATAAACAAGGTTGACAGTGTAAGAGTCGTGTACCCCGATAAAGACAGGCCGTTTCGTGCGGCGGTGATAGTATTAAGTGACAGGGCATCTTCGGGAGAGTACGAGGATCTGAGCGGACCGAAGGCATGCGGGATACTTGAGAAAAACGGATATGAGATAATAGAATCACTGGTGATACCGGATGATAAGGAGAGGTTAAAGACGGAACTTATCAGACTGAGTGACGCTCGTGAGGCGGACCTTATAGTCACAAGCGGCGGGACCGGATTTTCAATGCGTGATATAACACCTGAGGCTACCATGGAGGTGGCTGACAGAAATGCTCCGGGTATAGCCGAATACATGAGGATGAAGTCGGCTGAGATCACCGACAGGGCGATGCTCTCAAGAGCGGTTTCGGTGATACGCGGCCGCACAGTGATCGTAAATCTTCCCGGCAGTCCGGGAGCTGTTGAGGAGTGCCTCGGCTTCATAATGAACGGCCTTGAACACGGGATCGGGATCATACGCGGGAGCGTGTCGGAGTAAATGTCATTAAAAGTACGGGTTAAAAAGAAATATTCCGGTTTTGGGCTGGACGTTGCATTTGAAACCGAAAGTAAGAAGATAGGGATACTCGGTGCATCCGGATGCGGTAAGAGCCTTACGCTTAAGTCCATAGCGGGACTCATACGTCCCGATGAGGGAAGCATAAGTTATGAAGACAGGATGTTATTCGATTCGGATAAGGGGATCGATGTAAGGGCAGGAAAGAGGCAGATCGGATATCTGTTCCAGGATCATGCCCTGTTTCCGAATATGTCTGTCAGGGAAAATATCGAGGCTGCTTTACACGGATACGCCCGGATGAAGCGCAGAAGCATAAGAACGGGAAGAGCGGATGCAGGCATGAACCGTACCGCGGATGACATACTAAGGGAATTCGGATTGTGGGATGTTAAGGATCAGCGTCCGCATGAACTCTCGGGAGGACAGAAGCAGAGAACAGCGCTTGCGAGGATATTTGCCTGCGATCCAACCCTGCTGCTCCTTGATGAACCGTTTTCGGCCATGGATTCCTTCCTTAAGGAGAGACTACGGCTTGAACTGACCGATGTCCTTGAAATGTACGATAAAACGTTCATTTTAGTAAGCCACGACAGAGATGAGGTGTACCAGATGTGCGACCATCTCATCCTTATGGATAACGGCAGGGTCATAGCGCAGGGAGATACCGATGAACTCTTCGCGGATCCGGGGACCGTGGCTGCAGCTAGGCTTACGGGCTGCAAGAACATAAGCAGGATAGAGAAGCTCACGGAACACAGGGTACGGGCTCTTGACTGGAAGGGTACGGAGTTTGTGACGGACGGCAAGGTAAGCGATGATATCACTCACATCGGGATAAGGGCACATGATCTTATGCCGGGAGACGGGGGAGTCAATGTCATTGCCTGCGGCAGGGTTTCGGTTTCGAGGCTTCCGTTTGAATGGTATATCACGCTTGAGAACGGAATGTGGTGGAAGGCAGCCAGAGAACTGTATGACAAATATGATGAAGGCATGATACCTCAATATGTAAGTGTCGATGCCGGTAAGATATTGCTGTTAAGAGACGGTCCCAAAAAATAGAGGCCACAGGAGAGAAGATATATGGATATGTATCCTCTGTATAATTCGGTCAGGATAGCGGGGATAAGTACGGCTGTGATCTTCGTACTGGGAGTAGCGGCGGCTTATTATGCCGTAAAGCTTCCGCGTGGGATAAAGGGAATACTCGATGCTCTTTTTACATTACCGCTAGTTCTCCCGCCGACGGTCGTCGGCTACCTTCTGTTAAGGCTGCTCGGACCTAAGAGACCCATAGGTGCATGGTTCCTTAAAGTATTTGGAACAAGGCTTACGATGAACTGGTGGTCTGCTGTCTTTGCGACTTCGGTCATCATCTTTCCGCTTATGTACAGAACGGCAAGAGGAGCCTTTGAGGCGTTTGATGTGACGCTTTTTCAGGCGGGGGAGACATTGGGACTTGGCAGGCCGTATATTTTTTTCAAGATAGTAATGCCGTACTGTAAGCCGGGTATCATCGCGGGAACGGTGCTGTCATTTGCAAGGGCGCTCGGCGAATACGGAGCTACAACGATGATAGCGGGATATACACCGGGCAGGACAGCTACGATATCCACTACGGTTTACCAGTTGTGGCGGACGGATAACGATGCGCTTGCATTAAAGTGGGTGCTCATAAATATCGCGATATCTGTGCTCGTGTTACTGGCGATCGATATAACAGAGGGGAGGGGCAGGAAAAGATATGAAAAAAACGGATTATAAGGAAGCCGGAGAAAAACTGATCGATCACGTATCGGAAGTGAGTACTCTGTTTGTAAATATCGAAGAACTCCACGGAAGGGTTCTTGCCGAGGATATCATCGCAACGGAGGATGTTCCCGCTTATGCGCGTTCGCCGTATGACGGATACGCTTTCAGAGCTGTCGATACAAAGGGAGCTTCCAAGGACAGTCCGGCGGTACTTGATATCATTGAGGATATAAGAGTCAACCAGATACCTTTTAATATAATCTCTCCGGGCACTGCGATACGGCTTGTGACCGGATCTCCGATCCCGGGCGGCGCTGATGCGGTATGCAAATACGAGGATACCGAATTTACCGATAAGACCGTGAAGATTTTCAGGGAATTCGGTGAAGGCGAGAACATAATAAGTGCGGGAGAGGATATTGAGAGAGGAAGGATCCTTGCAAAAAAGGGAACGGTGATCGACACGGGCCTTATAGGCACAATGGCATCTCTTGGGATAGATCAGGCGGAAGTATACAGGAGGGTCATAGCAGGTATTATCTCCACGGGTGATGAAGTCACCGATCTTAATGAGCCGCTAAAGCCGGGGATGATCAGAAATTCCAACAGATATACGATAGCGGCGGCTCTTGAGAGCATAGGTATAGACACCGTGTATCTGGGGCATGCCGGCGATGACAGGGATGAGATTAAAAAACTCATACTGTTAGGTGAGGCGGGCTGTGATGTTGTCGTATCAACGGGCGGAGTATCGGCAGGAGAGTACGATCTTGTGCCGGATGCCATGGAAGATGCGGGATATGAGCTGCTTGTAAGGGGTGTGGATATAAAGCCGGGAATGGCATGTGCATACGGAGTAAAGGAAGGGATGCTGATGTTAGCTCTGTCGGGTAATCCGGCATCGTCGCTTACGAATCTTCAGTGTGTATGTTATCCGGCACTTCGGAAGCTTATGGGTATCGGCGAATTCGGACATGAGCTTATAAAGATGAAACTTAAGAATGACTGCTTTAAGAAGAGCAGCGGTGTCAGATTTTTAAGGGGCACAGTCAAAATAGAAAAGGGACAGGCAGTCTTTAATGCACCGGGTGAACAGGGAAATGTTGTTATAAGCAGTTCGATAGGCTGCAATGCATACGGGATCATATCCGTAAAGGAGGGCAGGATCGATGCGGGCAGTATGATAGACGGTTTCCTTGTCAATACGCTGGTATGAAATAGCAGGATTTGCGGGTAAGGAATAAATGATCAGGAAGACAGATGTAAAAGATGCGGTGGGATCACCGCTTTGCCATGATATAACGGCCATGTATGAAGGCTTCAAGGGAGCACTGTTCAAGCGCGGCCATGTGATCGAGGAGAAGGATATAGAAACTCTTCTTGATATCGGTAAAAAGACGGTATATGTCGGAGAAGTCGAAGAGGGCATGCTCCATGAGGATGACTGCGCCTTAAGGCTTGCGGCAATGGCACAGACAGAGGGAACACATTATGAAGGACCGTCTGAAGGAAAGATGCTTCTGTTTGCGGATACAAAAGGCATGTTCAGGGTAAATGTGAGCCTGCTTGATAAGATAAATTCCATCGGGGATATCACGGTGGCAACACTTCCGGACCATTTCCGCGCAGAAAAGGGAGACCGCCTTGCATCCATGAGGATCGTTCCGTTATTTACCGAAGAGGAAAAGATAAGGAAGGCGGAGGAACTGTGTGCGAAGGAAGCGCTGCTTAAGCTTCTTCCATACAGGGAACTTACGGCAGGGATCATCATCACGGGTTCGGAAGTATATAACGGACGTATAAAGGACAGGTTTGAACCGGTGATCCGTAATAAACTTGCATATTATCCGGGACATATATCGGACATTAAGATATGCGATGACGATATGGATATGATAACGGCTTCGGCAAGACAGCTTATTGACGAAGGTGCGGATCTTCTGATTTTCACGGGCGGGATGTCTGTGGATCCGGACGATCTTACGCCGGGAGCGATAAAGCGTCTGGGGGCGGATATAATAAGTTACGGCGTTCCGGCACAGCCGGGCAATATGACTTTGATAGCATATCTTTCGGACATTCCGATACTGGGAGTGCCCGGAGCTGCGATAAGCATGCCGACGACAATGCTTGACGTGATGCTGCCGCAGATCTATACGGGACTTAAATTTACAAAACAGGATATCATAAGGCTTGCGGAGGGCGGATTATGCCGTATGTGTGAGACCTGTCATTATCCTGTATGCACATTCGGTAGATATTAAGTGGATTCGGAGATGGATCATGACATCTGGACGAAACATGGCAGTGCTCGGCTTTGCGGGTTATTCCGGGAGCGGAAAGACAACACTTATAGAGAAACTCATACCCGTGTTTAAGGACCGGGGTTTTAAGGTTGCGGTCATTAAGCATGATGTGCACGGTTTTAAAATGGATGAGGAAGGCAGGGATACCTACCGGTTTGGCAGGGCGGGAGCCGATACGGTAATGATATCGTCAGGATCCCGTTCCGCAAGGCTAAGCAGCAGACCGTTCTCACTTGAGGAGATGCTTGAAGATGCCGACGGGGCTGATATCGTTTTTGTGGAAGGATATAAGAAGGCGGATATACCCAAAGTGTTCGTGACAAGTGTGAGGACCGGTTATGAAACTACGGGTGAAATGTCCGAATACAGGGCAGTGATAAGTGATGATGCCGCAAGATATGCCGATACAGGTGTGATTCCGGTATTTGATCTTAATGATATAAACGGGATCGCGGAATGGATAATAAAGGACATCCTGTGTCCGGACGGGAAGGAAGATATGACGGGATTTACACATTTTGACGGAGAAGGAAACGCGAGGATGGTAAATGTATCCGATAAGGATGTGACCGTTCGTAAAGCGACAGCCGGAGCGAAGGTTCTGGTAAATAGAGAGACCTTTGAACTTATAAAGGGCGGAGGCATAAAAAAGGGCGATGTACTAACGGTAGCCCGGATAGCGGGGATAATGGGTGCGAAGAGAACGCCGGAGCTTATCCCGATGTGCCATCCCGTTATCATAGACGGAGCGGATGTCAGGCTCACTCTTAATGAAGAGGATATGTCGGTGGACATTGAGGCGGATATAAGGTGCACCGGCAGGACAGGTGTTGAAATGGAAGCGATATGTGCCTGCAGCGTGGCGGCAATGACTGTTTATGATATGTGCAAGTCGGTGCAGCGGGACATAGAGATAACAAAAATAAGGCTGCTAAGTAAAACAGGCGGGATACACGGGGATTATGTCGGAGTATAGGATAGCAGCCGCAGTGCTTGCGGGCGGACGTTCGACAAGGATGGGAAGCCCTAAGGAAAACATGATAATAGAGGGCGACGGGAGAACTTTTCTGGGTAAGATATGCGACGAGGCCGATGCATGCTCCGGTGACTGCATAGCAGCACGTTACCTGTCGATAAGACGAGGACAGGACTTATCACGTGAGGGCTATAAGGCGGTTGAAGATACATATGATGATATCGGCCCGCTCGGAGGCTTGACAGCGGTTCTTGAGGCGGCCGCTGCAGACGGGATGGATGCGGTCCTTATCCTTGCATGTGATATGATAAGATATACGGAGAATGAGATAAGGCGTATCTGTGATTCCTATAAGGGCGAGGATATCCTCTGGGCACGGACGGACGGCAGGGATATTCAGCCTCTTGCGAGCATATACTCCGTGAAGATCCTTGATGAGTGTCTGAGCCAGGCCGGGGATGGCGTGTACAGGCTGAGAGACCTTGATAAAAGATGTAAAAGAACAGGATTCTATGACAGTGCGGACAGCCCGGCTTATGAGAACCGTAACGATCCGCGGTTTGTAAAAGACGGCACTTTATAGTATATTAACTGAGTATGGAAAGAACTGAAGCGAAAATGCCGGAAACAGAATACATGCGACGTGCCATTGAGCTGGCCCGGAAGGGAGAAGGGTATGTGAATCCCAATCCGATGGTCGGAGCCGTGATAGTAAAGGAAGGACGGATAATAGGAGAAGGGTATCATGAAAGATACGGAGAACTCCATGCCGAACGCAATGCCATAGCTTCACTGACAGAGCCGGCAAAAGGTGCGGCTATATATGTGACTCTTGAACCGTGCTGTCATTACGGCAAGACACCGCCGTGTACCGAAGCGATAATAGACAACGGGATAAGCCGGGTTGTCGTCGGCTCCAGGGATCCGAACCCGCTTGTTGCGGGAAAGGGCGTGAAGATGCTCAGGGAAGCGGGGATCGAAGTTATCGAAGACTTTTTAAAGGATGAGTGTGATGAGCTCAATCCCGTGTTTTTCCATTATATAACAACCGGGATGCCGTATGTGGTCTTAAAGTATGCGATGACAATGGACGGTAAGATCGCGACCGTGACGGGTGCATCAAAGTGGATAACAGGCGAAGAATCACGAAATGAAGTCCAGAGACTTAGACATAAGTATTCTGCGATAATGGCCGGGATAGGCACGGTACTTGCGGATGATCCGATGTTAAATGTGAGGACGGAAGGTCTTAAGAGCCCGGTAAGAGTTATCTGCGACACGAAACTCCGTATCCCGACAGACAGCAATATCGTAAAGACGGCTGACCGGTACAGAACGATAATAGCATACGGGACTGCAGATGAGGCAAAGGAAAGGGCACTTAGGGATAAGGGTGTCTGCCTTGAGAAGTTTCCGTTAAAGGATGATCATATTGATATGGCCGCGCTCATAAGAAGGCTCGGTGAACTAAAGATAGACAGTGTCCTTGTGGAAGGCGGAGGAACAGTGAACGACTCTCTTGTAAGAGCCGGTCTTGCTGACAGGGTGGAGGCATTCATCGCCCCTAAGATATTCGGCGGCAGTGATGCCGCGACACCGGTATCCGGCATGGGCATACCGGATGTGGATGATGCCCTTAAGTTTGTGCTTAAGGATGCTGCATATCACGGAGAAGATGTGCAGCTTACATATATAAAGAAACAGTGAACGGAGTATATTAAAGTACGGAGAGAAGGATATGTTTACCGGCATTATCGAGGAACTCGGAACAATAAAGGACTTAAGCGCGGGCGGGAGCATAAGGATTCTGGCGGACCGCGTGCTTGAAGGAACGAATATAGGTGACAGTATTGCGGTAAACGGCATCTGTCTTACGGTAACGGAACTTAACGGGGACGGGTTCACCGCCGATGTCATGCCCGAGACACTGAAACGTACATCACTTTCTCTCTTAAGACGGGGAGACAAGGTGAATCTCGAAAGAGCAATGGCGGCAGACGGACGTTTCGGCGGACACATCGTATCGGGGCATATAGACGGGACCGGAAAGATAAGGGAGTATAAAAAGGACGGAAACGCCGTATGGGTGACGATTTCAGCGGATGATGATATACTTAGGCTTGTGGTGGAAAAGGGTTCGATCGCCATAGACGGGATAAGCCTTACTGTTGCCGAGGTTACGGATACGTATTTTAAGGTATCGATCATACCGCACACTGCGGGAGAAACGACCCTGCTCCTTAAGAACACGGGTGATCCTGTCAACCTTGAAACGGATATCGTAGGAAAATATGTTGAAAAACTCCTCAGACACGGAGAGGTCCGGGGGAACGGCAGATCCGGCGGATTAACGATGGAGATGCTTGAAGATTTTCTGAACTGAACGGTACGGCAGGCTGAAGCCGGTCCCGATAATACACATGACAGAGAGGCATGATAATATGGAATATGAATACAATACCATAGAAGAAGCCATAGAGGAACTGCGCAGCGGTAAGATCATCCTTGTAACGGACGATCCGGACAGGGAGAACGAAGGCGATTTTATCTGTGCGGGAGAATTCGCAACGAGCGATAACATCAACTTCATGGCTACTTACGGCAAGGGACTCATATGTACTCCCATGAGTGCCGGGGTGGCAAAGAGGCTCGGCTTCCCGCAGATGGTTTCTGAGAATACCGACAATCATTCGACGGCTTTTACCGTTTCGATAGATCATATCACCACCACTACGGGTATATCGGCTGTAGAGAGATCGTTTACGATACTGAAGTGCTGTGACGAAAAGAGCAGACCGGAGGATTTCAGGCATCCCGGGCATGTGTTCCCGCTTACGGCAAGGCATGGCGGAGTGCTCGTGAGGAACGGGCATACGGAAGCAACGGTGGATCTTATGAAACTTGCCGGTCTTAAAGAGGTCGGAGTATGCTGCGAGATAATGGCGGAAGACGGGACGATGATGCGGACGCCGCAGCTGTGGGAACTTGCAAGGGAGCATGATATAAAGTTCATTACGATAAAGGAACTGCAGAATTATCTTCATGTTCATGCAAAGCACGTTGTCAGGGAAGCGGAAGCCGAAATGCCTACGGAGATCGGAAACTTCAGGATCGCAGGATATATCAATGATATAACGGGTGAACATCACGTGGCGCTTATAAAGGGTGATATAGGGGACGGCGAAGATGTACTGTGCCGTGTACATTCGGAGTGCCTTACGGGAGATGTTTTCGGTTCGAGGAGATGCGACTGCGGCAAGCAGCTTGAGCAGGCGATGCGCCAGGTCGAGGAAGAAGGCAGGGGTATAATCCTGTATATGAGGCAGGAAGGCAGGGGCATCGGACTCATCAATAAGCTTAAGGCGTATGAACTCCAGGAGCAGGGATATGATACGGTTGAAGCAAATATCAAGCTCGGTTTTGCGCCGGATCTGAGGGAATACTGGGTGGGAGCCCAGATACTTGCCGATCTTGGCGTTAAGTCGATGAGGCTTCTCACGAACAATCCGGATAAGATATACAGTCTTGAGGGCTTCGGACTGAAGATAAAGGAACGTGTTCCGATAGAGATAGAACCGCAGAAATATGATGCGTTTTACATGAAGACCAAGCAGGATAAGATGGGCCATATATTTAATGAGATAAAGTTTTAGGAGGAACCTTATGAATCAGATCAATGTACTTGAAGGCAAGGTAGTAGCGAAGGAAGGAATGAAGGTAGGCATTGTCGCTTCTCGTTTTAACGAGATCATCGTCAACAAGCTCCTCGGCGGTGCGGTTGACGGTCTCGTGCGTCACGGAGTTGACGAGAAGAACATTACGGCTGCATGGGTACCGGGCGCGTTTGAGATCCCGGTCGTTGCGGACAAGATGGCATCATCCGGCAAATATGATGCGGTCATCTGCGTGGGAGCTGTGATAAGGGGTGATACCACACATTATGATTATGTGTGCAATGAGGTATCCAAGGGAGTTGCCCAGGTAGGATTAAAGAGCGGTATTCCCGTGCTGTTCGGTGTTATCACGACAGAAAACATAGAACAGGCTATAGCCCGTGCGGGGAGCAAAGGCGGAAATAAGGGGTATGACTGTGCACTTTCGGCAATTGAAATGGTAAACCTGATGGACAGACTTTAATATGAATCTGAAACTTGTTACTCAAAAACAGGATTATGATAGTTTAGTCATCAAATACCGTAAGATCGAAGAGATCGTCAGTGAAAGACTCGGCGAAGAACTCAAAAGATTCAATATAAAATGATCGGGATAACAGGCGGCAGCATACTGGTGACCGGAGCCGAGAGTTATCTTCCGGTCTGCGGCATCTTCAATGTTAATACGTTAGGTGATCTGTATGAGCTTGTGGCTAAGGAACGGGATCATGCTCTGATGCTTGTGGAACGTGCGCTTGATTATTCCGATCTTGAGGAGATAACCACCAGTTCTGCACTTTTCTATCTGTACAGGTCAAGGCTTATATGGGGTGATTATTCCGAAAGGGAGATAAAGGATATATATTTCCGTATAAGCGGAAGCATGGAAAAGGCAGACAGGGATACAGCTGTGATCATGAAGAACCGCAGGGAATTCGGTCTATAGACAGATGATCAGTCTTCGATCAGTGTAAGACCTTCAAGGGAAGGTGCGGCAACAAGGGAGTAATTGGTGTAATATACCACGAAACCGGGCTTGGCACCCGCGGGTTTCTTTACTTCCTTCTTCTGAACATAATCTATCTCGACCTTGTCCTGTTCACGTCCTTTGCTGTAGTACGCCGCCAGTGCGCCTGCTTCTTCAAAGACGCGATCCGTAAGTTCTCTTCCTTCGGTCTTAACAAGGACATGGGAACCGGGGATCTTCTTGGCATGGAACCACCAGTCGTTCCCGCTTGCCATTTTGAATGTCAGATGATCGTTCTGGAAGTTGTTCTTTCCAACATAAATATGAAAACCGTCGGAACTGACATAATGAAAGGGTTTGCTCTTAAGCTCCTTCGTCCTGCCGGTTCCTTTTTTTCGTATATAACCCGCCTGCTCCAGTTCCTGCCTTATCTCGGTAAGGTCGGATTCCTTAAGAGCTATATCAAGTGAAGCGGATATGGATTCAAGATGCATGATCTCGTCATGTGTTTCTTCCGTCTGGGTAATAAGAGCTTCCTCGGTGCGCTTGAGTTTCCCGTACCTGTCGAAATATCTCTTGGCATTCTCCGATGCCGTCAGGTCGGGATCGAGAGGGATGGTGATCTTTTCTCCGGTATAATAATTATCGGCCTCAATGGAACGTGCACCCGGTTCCGCACTGTAACCGTAGGTGTTAAGCAGTTCTCCGTAGATCCTGTACTTATCTTTTTTTTCGGTATCCTTAAGCTGTTTTAACTGAAGATCGTATTTTTTGATATTGCGTTCAAGAGCGGTGGCAACTATCCTGCGAAGGTCAGCCGATTTCTGACGGATCCTTGTTACCGTATTTCTCATGGCATAGTAATCATTAAGGATAACGGACATCGAAGAAGAGTCTGCGGTTTCAAAATTGCCGTATTGTGTGAGCTTTACAGCGGCAAATTCGACGGGAACACCTTTTTCAAGTACCATATTCGGCGAAAGATCACCGGACCTGATGCTGTCCGTAAGCCACAGGAAATTATTGTAAAGATGCGTAAGTTCATCTTCCGTGTAGCCGGAAGCCGGCATGGAAGAGTCAAGACCGCTGCGGTATAGCAGTTCTTCGGCCATAACGGGGGAGAAACCGGTAAACGATGAGTATATCGCTTTGGCAGCAGGCATTGGCTTTGACGTTAATGCCTGGCAGAATTCCTCCCTGGTTACGGAGAAAGGATCTGATTTTTCCTGAGTGTTCGGTATAAAGTAATCACGCCCGGGAAGAACTTCGCGTACGGAACTTACGGCCGATGAGATATGCTTGATGCTGTCTATGATCATGTTCCTGTCGTCGAGGAAGATAATGTTGCTGTGTTTGCCCATTATCTCGACGACCAGGGTTTTGCGGCACATATCGCCCATTTCATTCAGGTGATCTATGTCAAACATAAGGATCCGCTCAAGCGACGGCTGTCTTATCGCTGTGATGCGGCCGTTCTGGATATGCTTGCGAAGCAGCATGCAGAATCCGGGAGCCTGAGCGGGACTTGTCTTGTTCGTATCCGTCAGATACAGGAAGGGCAGGGATGCGTCTGCCGAAATGAGCAGACGGCACTGGCCATCCGGCGTCTTTAACGTGAGCATGAGCTCGTCCTTTTCGGGTTGTGCGATCTTATATATGCGGCTTCCGAGAAGTCTGTCTTCAAACTCTTTCCTGAGAGCCGCAACGGTTATTCCGTCAAGTGCCATAATGTGTCTCCCGTGATCTTATACTTATCCATATATACCATAAATGCATGCTGCGCGCAAATAAACGGGTTAACCGGGCTGTGATAAAAAAACATATACACATATTTGTATTTATCTGTTATAATCAGTAAATAAATGCTTAATGGCTAAGCCAAGGAGGATAAACAATATGCTTAACATTAACAAGGATGCAGACGGTTCCAAGCTTACGATAGCATTACAGGGAAGGCTTGATACGACTACGGCTCCGCAGCTCGATGAGGAAGTAAAGCAGCTCCAGGATAAGGTTACGGATCTTAATTTCGATATGTCTGAACTCCAGTATATATCAAGTGCCGGTCTGCGTGTGCTGTTATCTGCTCAGAAGCTTATGAATAAACAGGGCAGCATGACGATCACCAATGTTTCTCCGGAGATAATGGAGATATTTGATGTTACGGGATTTTGTGATATTCTTACTATCAAATAGATTTGATAATGTAATAACAATACGATAAGAGGAGTCGGCAACGACTCCTCATAATCATGCTTAAATGTTGAAGGATATATAATGAACGCGAGTAACAGGGTTGATATAATATTGACAATAGCGATCGGAATCGCTGCTATCATCATTCTGTGGTTTGGTTTTAAGCGCTGGTCCAGAAACAGCAATAAGATACACAGAAGATTTCTTGGCAAGATCGCGTATATAGCTGTTATCATCATATGCCTGGCAAACGTGATCGGACAGATAGATCCCACGTTGAACCTTCACTCGACAATTCTTAAAGGATCGGCGCTGATCGTGGCGATCGTAGGTTTTGCCGCACAGACTGCGATATCCGATCTTATCTGCGGATTTCTCATCAGTATTCATAAGCCATTTGAGATAGGTGACAGGGTGATCGCCGAAGGGATGGAGCCCGGCATAGTCGAAGATATAACTCTAAGGCATACGGTCTTAAGAATATATGACGGATTAAGGGTGGTCGTGCCGAACAGTGAGATGAACGCGAAAGTCATTGTCAACGCCGGATGGAATACGGACAGGCACGGAGTTCACCTTACATACGCCGTCGGTTACGATACCGATATACAGATGGCGATGGATGTTATCCGGGATTGCGTGGCGGAGAGCCCCTATACTCTGGGTATCGAGACGAACGGTATCATGGAGGATTCAGGTCCGGTTTATTTTCTTAAGTTTGCGGACAGCGCCCTTATCCTTGAGACGACCATATGGGTAACCAAGGGAACCAGTACCTATGTTGCGATAACAGATGTAAACATGAGATTATACCGTGCATTTAAGGAACACGGAATTGAGATACCGTACAATTACATTAATGTAGTGGAACGCGAGAATACCTCGAGTGACGAAGACATAAATGTTAAAAAGAAGAAAACTGCGCCGCGCAAGCGCAATTCCAGGACCGATACGGTGAACATAGTCCCCGGCAGCGGACATATCGAGATCGCACTTGAGACAGTACGCGGATTTGCCGAAAGGCAGAGACTTGGCGAGCGCGCTTCAATGCAGCTTGAACTTATGACCGAGGAAATAATAGGGATCATAGGTAACATAGTTGGAAAGGCCAAGGCGAAACTGTGGGTAGAAGGAAGCGGCGTAAAATACAGGATACACATAAGCTTCGCATCCGGCTTCGGTACCGAAGAATACAAACGGCTCATATCCCTGTCTTCATCAGGTAAAAATGAGGCTGTGAAGACATTTGCGGGTAAGCTGTGGGAGAAAATGGTAGCCGGAATAATGACCGCAACCGAAGAAGGCCACGTTGGCGATTATGAGTGGTCTCTGCATGAAAACGATCAGGGAGAGGACGATTACGGAGAGTCCATACTCACATCTATCGCCGATGATGTTAAGGTAAGTGTCACCAAGGAGAAGGTTGAACTTATTGTCGTAAAATCCGTTCAGGCATGAGGCAGTGTAAAGCAGATTATGAAATCTGAGAATCGTCATAAGGAATCCACCGCAAGCGGTCCGCCTTATGACAGATCTCCGGGGGAATAGGATATGAAAGAACTTAATATCGATGCAAGAGTAGATAATCTGAACAAGGTGCTTGAGTTTACGGACAGGGAACTGGAAGAACTCGACTGTCCGGTAAAGGTGCAGATCCAGATAGATGTTGCGGTTGAAGAGATATTTGTCAACATAGCAAGCTACGCATACGGAGACGGCAGCGGAGAGGCAAACATCACTATAGAGCATACGGAAGACAATTCCACGGTGTCGATAACATTTAAGGATCAGGGGATACCGTATAATCCTCTGGAGAAGGAGGATCCGGATGTCACTCTGTCCGCGGAGCAGAGGGAGATCGGCGGACTTGGTATTTATATGGTAAAGAAGAGCATGGATGATGTTATCTACAGGCACGAGAACGGAAGCAACATCCTGACTCTTGTAAAGAAACTGTCCGCTTAACGACAGCATCCTGCCATCAAGATAGCCTTGACTGAAATATCACATTGTCCTATAATCATATTTGGCTTTCTGGGAGTATGGGGATTTAAGGAGAAGAAGAATGATAAAGAGTATGACGGGTTTCGGACGCGCCGAATACAGTGACGGAAAGCGCAAGATCACCGTTGAGATAAAATCGGTAAACCACCGTTATCTGGATGTAAATCTTAAGATGCCTAAAAAACTGGGCTTTTTTGAAACATCGATAAGGAATCTTCTGAAGGAATATATGCAGAGAGGCAAGGTCGATCTGTATATGACATACGAGGATTTTAACGAGGAAAATGTCAGCATAAAATACAACAGGGATGTTGCGAAGTCCTATCTTCATTATCTTAATGAGATGGGTAATGATTTCGGACTTGAGAATGATATTCGTGTATCGGTACTGTCAAGGTATCCGGAGGTGTTCACCCTGGAGGAACAGGAGATCGACGAGGATGAGCTCTGGAAGGATATCGAGGATACCGTGCGTAAGGCCTGTGAAGGTTTTGTAAGCGCCAGACTCAGCGAAGGTGAGCATCTGAAGAACGATCTTATAAACAAGCTTGATAAGATGCTTGTTTATGTTGATGATATAGAGAAGAGAGCTCCGGATATAATAGAGGAGTATAAGAGCAAGATAACCGACAAGGTGAAGGATATGCTTGCCGATGCGTCGATAGATGAAGGACGGATACTTACGGAAGTAACACTGTTTGCGGACAGGGTATGCGTTGACGAGGAGATCGTAAGGCTCAAGAGTCATATAAAGAGTACAAAAGATACCCTGAACGAGGGCGGCAGCGTCGGACGCAAGCTTGATTTTATCGCCCAGGAGATGAACAGGGAAGCCAATACGATATTGTCAAAGTCGAATGACCTTCTTACATCGAATGTTGCGATAGACCTTAAGACGGATATCGAAAAGGTTCGCGAACAGATACAGAACATAGAGTAACGGCTTTATACGGGAACGGATATGAAAAAGGGAATCTTACTCATAATATCGGGATTTGCAGGCTCGGGAAAGGGTACGATAGTCAAGAGACTGCTCTCGGAATATGATAATTATGCGGTATCGGTATCGGCTACAACGAGAGCACCGAGACCGGGCGAGGAAGACGGCAAGGATTATTTTTTCGTTAACAGGGAAAAGTTCGAGAAGATGATCGCCGATGATGAATTCCTCGAATATGCCCAGTATGTGGATAATTACTACGGAACTCCCAGGAAATATGTCAACAGGATGCTTGATGAGGGCAAGGACGTGATACTTGAGATCGAGCAGCAGGGAGCGCTCCAGGTAAAGGCCAAGCGTCCGGATGCACTTCTGATGTTTGTCATGCCGCCAAGCGTGCAGGAGATATACAACAGGCTCAAGAAACGCGGGACAGAAACCGAAGAAGTGATAATGAAGCGAATGCGGCAAGGCGCAAGGGAAGCGGGAGTCATAGAGAATTACGATTTCCTGATAATAAATGATGATCTTGACGAGTGCGTGAAGAACGTACATGATACGGTCCGCTGTTCAAAATATGCGGCTGTACGCAATAAAGCGATGATAGATAAGGTCAAGTCGGAATTTAATGATTTTTTGAATATGTAATAATTTACGGGAGGATATATCATGTTACATCCGTCATATAATGATCTGATGAAAGTAGTAAACAGCGAAGTGGACGAAGGTGAACAGCCGGTAGTAAACAGCCGCTATTCCATAGTTATGGCCACAAGCAAGAGAGCCAGACAGCTTATCGACGGTGCACCGACGCCGGTCGCCAATGCAAGTGATAAGAAGCCGCTGTCGGTTGCTATCGAGGAATTAAATACCGGTGTTGTTAAGATAGTCGGGGAATGATCCGGATATATGAAGGTATTGTTTATATCGCTTGGCTGCGATAAAAACCTGGTGGATTCCGAGTATATGCTCGGCATACTCAGGGAGAGGGGATATGAGTTTACGGATGATGAAGCAGAGGCTGATATCATCATCATAAATTCCTGTTGTTTTATCGGAGATGCCAAGGAGGAGAGCATAAATACCATTCTTGAAATGGGCGCATACAGGCTTGATGAGTCGTCAAGATGCAGAGCTCTCATAGTTACGGGATGCCTTGCACAGCGCTATGCGGACGAGATAAGAGATGAGATCCCCGAAGTGGATGCAGTGATCGGCACAACTGCCTATGATGCGATAGACAGTGTGGTCGAGAGGGTTCTCAGAGGGGAATATGTAAGAGAACTGCAGAATACAGATAGGCTCGTACTTTCCAATCTGCCCAGGATAAGTACTACAGGAGGCTATTATTCATATCTTAAGATTGCTGAGGGCTGCAACAAACGTTGCACTTATTGTATAATCCCGCAATTACGGGGCCGATATCGTTCAGTTCCAATGGAGAGGCTTATAGAGGAAGCTGCGGTTCTTGCCGGCAGGGGTGTGAGGGAACTCATACTTGTTGCGCAGGAAACGACAGTGTATGGCATGGATATCTATGGAAAAAAGGCACTCCCGGAACTGCTCAGGAAATTATGCGGTATCGACGGGCTTGAGTGGATCAGGGTAATGTACTGTTATCCCGAAGAGATAACGGACGAACTCATCGATGTGATAAGGGAAGAGCCCAAGATATGCCATTATATAGATATGCCGATCCAGCATGCTTCCGATGAGATCCTTCGAAGGATGGGGCGGAAGACAAACAGGGCAGAACTTAAGACGAAAATAGACAGGATCAGGGAGAGGATACCGGATGTGGCCCTGAGGACTACGCTTATTACGGGGTTCCCGGGAGAAACACGGAAGGACCAGGATATTCTGCTCGATCTTGTAGAGACGGTCGGATTCGAACGACTGGGAGTGTTTACCTATTCGGCAGAAGAAGGAACCGTTGCTGCCGATATGGAGGACCAGATACCGGAGGAACTGAAGGAAGAAAGACGTGATGAGGTCATGAGCCTTCAGCAGGGTATCGCTTATGATAAGGCGAAGGAAATGACCGGGCGTAAACTGGATGCGATCATAGAGGGACGACTGGTAGACGAGGATGTTTACGCCGCACGGACATATATGGATGCGCCCGGGGTTGACGGGATGCTGTTCATAAGCTCGGAAAGGGAGCTGATGAGCGGCGATATAGTGCATGTCATGGTTACAGGTGCCAGAGAATATGATCTGATTGGAGAATTGTGCGATGAACCTGCCGAATAAGTTAACAGTATTAAGAGTGATCATGGTCCCATTCTTTGTATTCTTCATGCTGGTTGACATAATACCTGGATTTACCAAGTGGATCGCACTGGCACTATTCATAATAGCAAGTTTTACGGATATGTTCGATGGGAAATTAGCCAGAAAATACGGACTTATCACGGATTTCGGAAAATTCATGGATCCTCTTGCGGACAAGCTTTTGGTTTGCTCCGCCCTCATATGCCTGGTCAGCAGCGGCAAGCTTGCCGCGTGGATGGCGATAATCATAATAAGCAGGGAATTTATAATAAGCGGCTTCAGGCTCATAGCTTCGGATAACGGAGTCGTTATAGCCGCGAGTAAGTGGGGGAAATTCAAGACTGTTTTCCAGATGATAATGATAGGCATGCTGATAGGTGATCTCCCATTTGAATGGTTCAGGCTGCTTACGGCGCTTGCTGTCTGGATAGCGCTTATCCTTACGGTAGTATCGCTTGTTGATTATCTGTACAAGAACAGGGAAGTCATTAAGAGGGACAGACACTGAGGGGAAGCGGTCAGGGGATCGTGCTTTGATATGAAAGGAGCCGGATATGGCAAAAGACACGGCCGTGGATACGGTAAAAGAAACCGTAAGGGATACCGAAGACGGGCATTTTATCAAATATTTCAAGATCTGCGGGATGAAGGAGAAGGAAGTCAGGAACGCTATTAAAGATCTTATGGAACAGAAGGTTCCGGAGGTTAAACTGACTGCTTATCCCGGGGATATCCATATCAGTGTCGAAGCATTTGATAACGGGTCCGATTCGGCAAAGAAGCTGGTAAAACCGGTAGTCAAGGAAATAAAGAGCAGACTTGGGCTCAACATATATGCTACCGACAGTGAGACTACGCTTGAACAGGCGGTGGTCGAGCTTCTTCGCACCAATTCGCTCTATCTTGCGACTTGTGAGTCGTGTACCGGAGGAATGGTCGCATCCAAGATAATAGACGTGCCGGGGGCTTCCGAAGTATTCAAGGAAGGCTTTGTCACATATTCAAATAAGGCCAAGAGATCGAGACTGGGCGTTAAGAAGAGTACGCTCTTAAAATACGGCGCGGTAAGCGAGCAGACTGCCAAGGAAATGGTGAAGGGCTGTGCCGCTGCGGCCAAGGCAAATGTAACGGTATCCACAACGGGCATAGCAGGTCCCGACGGAGGGACTGACGAGAAGCCTGTGGGACTTGTATATATAGGATGCAGTGTGTGCGGTAAGACCAAAGTCGTAAAGTACAACTTTGACGGTGACCGTATGGAAATAAGGAGCAGGGCCACGTCTGCTGCACTTGCGCTTCTTCGCATGTGCGTGCTTGAGTATTACAGCGAGAAGAATTTTTCGTGATATCTGCAGGCCGTACAGACCTGTTTTGCATATTCTTTGTCAGATCATATAATTATGGTGAACGAAATGATCGATCTCGTTTACTGTAAGTATCCGATTTATTACCCCCTTTACGATCAAAACGGGTATATATTAGACGTTAAGACCGGTACGCCGAAGCTGCCGGTTTGGGATAAATAAAAATAAAAACCGCTTGACAAAACCGAACGGATGTTTTATATTACATTTTGTAGCGAACAGATGTTCAAAATAAATGTTCGATACAGAGTGTGGAACACGTACGGTAATTGAGAGCGGGAGCATAAGAAAAGGAGATCATTATGGAAAGAGAAGAGAAGCTTAAAGCGTTGGAAGTAGCATTATCCAAGATAGAGAAGGAGTATGGCAAGGGTTCGGTCATGAAGCTCGGCGATACATCCAATCATATGAATGTCGAGACGATACCTACCGGTTCACTGAGCCTTGATATAGCACTCGGACTTGGAGGGATCCCCAAGGGAAGGATAGTCGAGATATACGGTCCGGAATCATCGGGTAAGACGACAGTTACACTGCACATGATAGCCGAAGTACAGAAGAGGGGCGGTATAGCAGGATTTATCGATGCCGAGCATGCCCTTGATCCCGTATATGCGAAGAATATCGGGGTAGATATAGATAATCTGTATATTTCCCAGCCCGATAACGGTGAGCAGGCACTTGAGATCACCGAAACGATGGTGCGTTCGGGAGCCGTTGATATAATCGTTGTCGATTCGGTTGCGGCACTTGTTCCGAAGGCCGAGATAGACGGTGACATGGGAGATTCACATGTGGGCCTCCAGGCACGTCTTATGTCGCAGGCTCTCCGTAAGCTTACGGCTGTGATATCCAAGTCGAACTGTACGGTCATTTTCATCAACCAGCTTCGTGAGAAGGTCGGGGTTATGTTCGGTAATCCCGAGACTACCACGGGCGGACGGGCACTCAAGTTCTATTCGTCGGTAAGGCTTGACGTAAGAAGGATAGAATCTCTCAAGCAGGGAGGCGAGGTCATAGGAAACCGTACCCGTGTCAAGGTTGTAAAGAATAAGATAGCTCCGCCCTTCAAGGAGGCGGAATTTGATATCATGTTCGGTAAGGGAATATCAATGGTCGGTGATATTGTCGATCTTGCGTCCAATATCGATGTTATAAACAAGTCGGGCGCATGGTATTCGTATAACGGACAGAAGATAGGCCAGGGAAGGGAGAACACGAAGCTCTATCTTGAGCAGAATCCCGAGATGCTGGCCGAGGTTGAAGCGAAGGTACGGGAGCATTACGGCCTGTCGGGTGACGGAGCTGCGGAGAATGCTTCAGGTGAGACAGAGGATTGAGTGTCATGATCGTTACTTCCGTTTCGGAATACGGAAAAGGAAAATATAAAGTTTTTTTGGATGAGGAATTCGCCTTTGTTTTATACAAGGGCGAATTGCTCAAATACGGTATTGTACAGGGGGATGAAGTATCCGAGACCGTGATAAGTGATATAAGGGATAATGTGCTCCTAAAGCGGGCGAAGCTGAGAGCCATGAACCTTTTAAAGAGCAGGGATTACACGGAAACGGCGCTGAGAAGGAAACTGCTTGAATCGCTTTATCCCGACGAGGCGGTCGATCAGGCTTTGGAATATGTGAAGTCCTATGGTTATATTGATGACCTAAGATACGCACAGAGCTATATAAGAAGCTGCATCGGGACAAGAAGCAGGAGGGATATAAGGAGCAGGCTCAGGACCAGAGGAGTTGCGGATGAGCTTATTGATGAAGCCTTTGAGAACGAGGGATCGTTTGAGGATGAAGAGGATGAACTCTTAAAGCGTCTTATCCTTAAGAAATGCCCGGCACCCGAAAGTCTTGACAATACCGGAAGACAGAAGTTGTATGCATACCTGTACGGCAAGGGTTTTGATCCGTATCGCGTTGATAAAGCACTAAGGGCTCTTGACATAACATACTAAAAAGTATAATATTTTATATGTTGTAGTTTTTTAAGTTAGAATATGTTTTCTATATTCTATATATTAATCGTACAATGAAAACTATATAAGGAGGTGCCCTGTGCAATATGTAATCATTATTGCAGTTGCGGTAATTCTTCTGGCTGTCGGCTGTTTCGTAGCTTATAAGATGGGCTATGAAGCCAAGAGAAAGGCCGATGAGGAGAAGATCGGTAATGCCGATCAGAAGGCTCGCGAGATAATCGATGAAGCGCTGAAAACGGCGGAGGCCAAAAAACGTGAGGGGCTGCTCGAGGTTAAGGAAGAATCAATAAGATCCAAGAACGAAATTGAGAAAGAAACCAAGGAAAGACGAGCAGAATTACAGCGTTTGGAGCGCCGCGTACAGCAGAAGGAAGAGAATCTCGACAAGAAGACCGATGCTATCGAGAAGCGCGAAGCCAGCTTCGCACAGAAGGAAGAAGCACTTGCAAAGCAGAAGGAACAAGTTTCCAAGCTTAATGAGCAGCGTGTACAGGAACTGGAGAGGATTTCAGGTTTAACCTCTGAACAAGCAAAAGAGTATCTGTTAAAAACTGTTGAAGACGATGTAAAGCATGAAATTGCCATCCTGGTGAAGGAACTCGAATCCAGAGCCAAGGAAGAGGCAGACAAGAAGGCAAAGGAGCTTGTGGTTAATGCCATACAGAGATGCGCCGCAGATCATGTTGCGGAAACAACGATCTCAGTAGTTCAGTTGCCTAATGATGAAATGAAGGGAAGGATCATCGGAAGAGAGGGACGTAACATACGAACCCTTGAGACGATGACAGGTGTTGATCTTATCATAGATGATACACCCGAAGCTGTTGTTCTGTCAGGCTTCGATCCCATAAGACGTGAAGTTGCAAGGATCGCTCTTGAGAAGCTGATCGTCGACGGCCGTATCCATCCGGCAAGGATAGAGGAAATGGTCGAGAAGGCTCAGAAGGAAGTTGAGACAATGATACGTGAGGAAGGTGAAGCCGCAACACTGGAGGTTGGTGTTCACGGCATCCATCCCGAACTTATCAAGCTTCTCGGACGTCTTAAGTTCAGGACCAGTTACGGTCAGAACGTTTTGAAGCATTCCATTGAAGTATCATTATTGTGCGGTCTTTTAGCCTCTGAGATAGGCATTGATGTCCGCCTCGCCAAGAGGGCTGGACTTCTGCATGATATCGGTAAGGCAGTGGATCATGAGATGGAAGGCTCACACATTCAGCTCGGAGTTGAATTGTGCAGAAAGTATAAGGAATCGGCAACAGTTATCAATGCGGTTGAAGCACATCACGGTGATGTAGAGCCGCAGACTCTTTTTGCAGTGCTGGTGCAGGCGGCGGATACCATTTCCGCAGCTCGTCCGGGTGCAAGAAGAGAAACATTGGAAACATACACTAACAGATTAAAGCAACTTGAAGATATAACAAATTCATTCAAGGGAGTAGACAAATCTTTTGCTATTCAGGCAGGCCGTGAAGTTCGTATAATGGTAGTTCCTGAGCAGGTAAGTGACGCGGATATGGTATTACTCGCAAGAGATATTTCCAAGAAGATAGAAGAGGAAATGGAATATCCGGGTCAGATCAAGGTCAATGTGATACGAGAGAGTCGCGTGACTGATTTTGCCAAGTAAGATAATAACAATAAACCCCATGCCATATGGCATGGGGTTTTTAAGTGTAGCGAGAGAGAGACTTGAACTCTCAACCTCCCGGGTATGAACCGGACGCTCTAGCCAGTTGAGCCATCTCGCCAAATCATACGGTTTATCGCCGCCTTGCTATTATACTAATCCTTAACAGGTATTGTCAAGAAAATTTTATTGATTCTTTCATTTATATTGGGTGTGTAGTATAATATATAAGAATTGTCAGCATAATCTGCTGTTCTGAATATAAAACGGAGGTACAAGTATGAGAAAGCTTTTGATCATGATGTCTTTAGGGATTATGTGTATGGGACTGAGTGCCTGTGAGGCAACAGGTATCGATCCGACGGCTATTCAGGACGCAACCGAGTCTGTTAAGCAGGTGGCTGAGACTGTAAACGAAGTGGAGACATATGTTGATGAGATAAAGGAATCCGTCCAGGAAGGCATAGACAATACAAATGCCGCGATGGAATGGTATAAGACAGAAGCATGGGCGGATAATCCGTGGATAAGTACCCCGATAACCGAGGAACAGGTAGAGGGACTTATAGAAGCAGGTCAGAATGAGATAAATTCGTATATAGGTGAGAATGCGGTCTATGACGTGCTGAGCGAGGAAGACATGCAGTTCTTCGCAGACTATTTTGCGGACGAGAGTGTGAACGGTTTTCTCTTAAGCACATATGAGAAGCCGGAGGCCTGCAATGTAAAGGAAGCACTTATCAGAGATGATGCGATAATCGAAGATCTGGACAAGGCGGATAAAAAGAACAGTGACCTGTCGGATTTCACAGGCAAGATTTCCGAGGAAAATATAAACGGTACAATGAGATCCGTGCTCGGAATAGAGAATTCACAGCTTGACAGACCGCTCAAGTTATCGGATGAGAATTATCTGTATATAGAAAAGAGTGAGGATTGCAGGAGACTTGTCTGCAACGGCGGTTTCTATTACAACAATATATATCTTGTAATGATGTGCGCCGAGAATGCGGATGCTCCGTTTGCGCTTACAGTTTTGACCAAGCTCGATGACGGGAGCATGCGCATAAACATGAATTACTGGAGTGAGGATATGGACGGAGTAGACTGGGACGGTTCCTTCCTCTATGATCTGTATGATATGATGCAGGATTCGGATCTTAAGAACGTCATCAATATCCCCGGGCTTAAGGGCGGCAACATTTCATTGGGTGCTATTGCAAGCGAAATGGAGGGCATCGGATTATCGGGCAGGAGTATCGAAGATACGGCGAAGCTCATTTCGGATGCGGAGGATGAAGCCAGGACTTATGTTCAGTCCTTTAAGGGATATGATGTGTACTACAGTGATATAGATCCCCAGGCAGTCGGTGAGTATGTGGTTTCGCAGATAGATATCACTTCGGGCGACTATACAACAGCTGAGGGAATAGGTATAGGCACATCTCTCGAACAGCTTAAGAAAGCCTACGGTGACGGCATCGAGGCAAGGCTTTCCGGAGGCAGGAAGCAGCTGATGTATGAAAGGGGCAAGTATAACATGCTCTTCATCGTGGATAAGAGCGGTAAAATAGAAGAAATGACGATGTTCCTTGCTGATCAGATCAGTAAATAGACGGTCGTACGGGTTTCGGAGAAAGATAATGCGTGTTGGAATGGGATATGATGTCCATCGTCTGACGGAGGACAGGGAACTTATTATCGGGGGTGTGAAGATACCCTATGAGAAGGGATTATTAGGACATTCGGATGCGGATGTCCTATTGCATGCCATAATGGATGCAATGCTCGGCGCTGCCGCACTCGGGGATATAGGCAGTCATTTTCCCGATACGGATGAGCGGTTTAAGGACGCGGACAGTATGGAACTGTTAAGATGCGTCGGAGATATGATCGAGGAGGAGCATTATATCATCGAGAATATCGACGCCACTATAATAGCCCAGAAACCGAAGATGCGTCCGTATATTGAGCAAATGCGCGAAAACATAGCGGGGGCTCTCGGAATAGATATCACACAGGTGAATGTCAAGGCAACAACCGAAGAAGGCCTTGGATTCACAGGGAGCGGAGAAGGAATATCATCACAGGCTGTTTGTATGTTGAGTTCCGTAAAAGAACTCGGAAGTATGCCGGTTGGCGGCAATTGTGATACCTGCGGCGGATGTCCGATGAGACAGTAAGATAAGGTTGAAGAGGACCTTACGCGGCAGAAGAGTGAGTTATGGGGATCATAAAAAATATTAAAGAAGAGATCAGAATAATAAGGGAGAGGGATCCGGCTATACATTCATCCATGGAAGTGTTTCTGTATCCGAGTTTCAGGGTAATGCTTCATTACAGGCTGGCTCACAGACTGTACCTTAAGAAGCATTATTTTCTTGCAAGGTGCATTTCCCAGCGCGGCGTCAGAAAGACCGGTATCGAGATACATCCCGGAGCCAGTATCGGCAGCGGCTTTTTTATAGATCACGGGAGCGGAGTCATAATCGGAGAGACATCGATCATCGGGAATAACGTAACCCTGTATCAGGGGGTGACGCTCGGAGGAACGGGTAAGGAGACAGGCAAGAGGCATCCTACGATCGAGGATAATGTTATGATATCGGCCGGTGCCAAGATCCTCGGGTCGTTCACCATAGGGGCCAATTCCAAGATAGGAGCAGGTTCGGTGGTGCTCGAAGAGGTACCGCCCAACTGTACGGTGGTAGGTGTTCCGGGGCGTATAGTCAAACGTGAAAATGAGACGATACCGCGTGAGAGCATGGATCAGATCCACCTTCCGGATCCTATCAAGGAGGATATACAGAACCTGCAGCGTGCCAATTCGGAACTTACGAACAGGCTTCTTGATATGGAGAATGAGATAAGGCAGTTAAAGAAAGACAGACAGAATCAGGAGAGGCAAAAAAACAATGAGATTATATAATTCGCTTACCAAGAGAGTTGAGGAATTCATACCGATAGAGGAAGGCAGGGTATCGATGTATACCTGCGGACCTACCGTGTATCATTTTGCGCATATAGGGAACTTAAGAAGCTACATCTGTGAGGATGTCCTTGAGAAACTGCTGAGATTTTCGGGACTTGATGTGAAGCGTGTCATGAACATAACCGATGTCGGTCATCTGTCCTCTGATGCGGACACCGGAGAGGATAAGATGCTTAAAGGTGCAAAGCGTGAGCACAAGACCGTTATGGAGATAGCCAGGTATTATACTGATGCTTTCTTCTCGGATTGTGCCAAGCTTAATATCAAGACTCCGGATGTTGTAGAGCCTGCAACGAACTGCATCCCCGAATTCATCCATATGATAGAGGGCCTGCTTGAAAAGGGATATGCGTACAAGGCGGGAGAGAATATATATTTTGATACATCCAGGCTTAAGGAATATTATGTCTTCGGCAATCAGAATGAAGATGAACTCATGGTCGGCGTAAGGGATGATGTGACCGAAGATACAAATAAGAGGAATAAGAATGATTTCGTGCTCTGGTTTACAAAGTCGAAATTCGAAGATCAGGCATTAAAATGGGAAAGCCCGTGGGGTGTGGGATATCCCGGGTGGCATATAGAGTGCTCATGCATCAGCATGAAGCATCTGGGAGAGAGGCTGGACCTTCACTGCGGAGGGATAGACAATATGTTCCCGCACCATACAAACGAGATAGCACAGAGCGAATCGTTCATAGGGCACAAGTGGTGCAATTACTGGTTCCATGTACATCATCTTAATGATGAGACGGGTAAGATGAGTAAGAGCAAGGGAGAGTTCCTTACGGTATCGCTTCTTGAAAAAAAAGGCTACGATCCGCTTGTTTACAGGCTTTTCGTACTGCAGTCGCATTATCGTAAGCCGCTCACGTTTTCGTTTGAAACACTCGACCAGACGGCCGCTACATATAAGAAATTAAAGTCAAGGATCGCAGCGGTTGCGGATGAAGGGAATGTCGATGAGGCGGCGCTTAAGGAATGGCATGATAAATTCGTACAGGCTGTCGGTGATGACTGCAATACGGCCATGGGACTGACGCTTCTGTATGATGTCCTCAAATCCGAGCTTAACGGTGCAACAAAGCGCGGGATAATAGAAGATTACGATCGTGTGCTGTCGCTCGATCTTCTTAAGGAAGACGAAGAAGAGGCGGTTGATGATGAACTCAGGGCATACGTTGAAGCAAGGATAGAAGAGAGAGCCGAAGCCAAAAAGGCTAAGGATTTCGCCAGGGCGGATGCCATAAGGGATGAACTTGCATCCAAGGGGATAATGATAAAGGATACCAGAGAGGGAGTAGTATGGAGCAGGGCGTAGCTTCCGATATGAGTATTTTGGAGAGTATCAAGACCGGCTTTGAGCTTGAGAGCCTGGATTTAAAGCGATACTCCCCGCTCTCGCTTGCATTTATCGGTGACAGTGTTTTCGATCTTGTCGTAAAAACGGTCATGGTCGAGAAGGCCAACTGTCCGGCAAATGTACTCCATAAAAGGACGAGTGCCATTGTGAAGGCGCAGTCGCAGTCCAGGATGGCGCAGTGGTATCTGGATAATGATATCCTGAGTGATGAAGAGCACGATATTTACCGAAGGGGACGGAACGCCAAGTCGGCCACAACAGCCAAAAATGCGTCGGTATCAGACTATCGCAGGGCTACGGGAGTAGAGGCTCTGGTGGGATATCTGTATCTTACCGGGAGAACGGATCGTATAGTTGAGCTGATAAGGATCGGAATGGAAGCCATAGGTGCACCGGTATGAAAAATCCGGACGATCTTAGAACATAACAGGTGATCATATGTCATATGAAGAATCATATATAGAGGGACGGAATGCCGTAATGGAGGCACTGCGTTCCGGCAGGCCGATAGATAAACTGTATATCCTTGACGGATGTCATGACGGGCCTGTATCGTCGATCAGACGTGAAGCCAAGAAGAGAGATGCCATAATAAAATTTGTCGAGAAGGAATTCCTTGACCGCATGAGCAGCACTGGACGGCATCAGGGAGTGATAGCCGTGGCGGCGGCATATGAATACGCAGAGGTTGAGGATATACTTAAGAAGGCGGAAGATAAGGGGGAAGCGCCGTTTATCTTTTTGCTTGATAATATCGAGGATCCGCATAATCTCGGAGCGATAATAAGGACGGCAAATCTGTGCGGAGCCCATGGGGTGATAATACCGAAAAACAGGGCGGTCGGACTTACGGCAACGGTGGCAAGGACTTCCGCGGGAGCACTCAATTATACACCGGTTGCAAGAGTCACCAATCTGGCAAGGACTATAGAGGAACTTAAGGATAAGGGATTATGGTTCGTATGCGCGGATATGGACGGAGAAGTAATGTATGACCAGAACCTTACGGGACCCATAGGACTTATTATCGGAGCCGAAGGTGAAGGCGTGAGCCGGCTGGTAAAGGAAAAATGCGATTATATCGCCTCGATCCCGATGAGGGGTGATATAGATTCGCTCAATGCTTCCGTGGCTGCAGGGGTGCTCGCATACGAGATAGTAAGACAGAGGCTTAAGAAAGTTTAGACGATAAATATGAATCCTGAAAAATATGAAGATTTAACCGATGTGGAGCTTATCATACGTTGTCGTGAAGGACAGAGCGACATAACCGATTATCTTATGGAAAAATATAAGGATCTGGTCAAGGTAAAGGCTAGATCCATGTATATTTTAGGGGCTGATAACGACGATCTTATCCAGGAGGGTATGATAGGCCTGTTTAAGGCGATAAGGGATTATGATGCCGGACGGGATGCAAGTTTTTACACATTTGCGGAGTTATGCATATCGCGGCAGATATATACAGCAGTACAGGCATCCAGAAGGCAGAAACATATCCCTCTTAATAACTATATCTCACTGTACGGCAATGTATCCGAAAATGCGGATGATGAAGAAAGATATCTTATAGATGCACTTCAGCCCACGGGTGATCTGAGCCCCGAAGAGCTTGTGATCGACCGTGAAAATATGAGCGTTCTTGAACAACGGATAGAGGAGAGCCTAAGTGCCTTTGAAAAACAGGTGCTCGACCTGTACGTTACCGGCATGTCTTATGTGCAGATAGCCAAGGTCCTCGGACGAGATGAGAAGTCAACGGACAATGCGCTGCAGAGACTGAAGGGCAAGATCAGGAAGATCATAAAAGAAGAAGGGAAATAGAGAACTGTCATATGCTTACAACTTTTTAGAGGATAGAGCAGTAACGGGTTGACAGGTCGCGGCAGATGAGGTATATTAAGTGTACTAATTGAATTAGTACACTTATTTTGTTGGAAAGGAGATGCCGGTATGATCCTGATAGACTATAAAGATTCAAGACCGATATATGAGCAGGTATTTGACAAGCTGCGTCTGCTCATCCTTAACGGAGTACTGAAGCAGGATGAGAAGATACCTTCGGTACGGACTCTGGCTATGGAGCTTTCCATAAATCCGAACACCATACAGCGTGCCTACAGTGAACTGGAACGGCAGGGATATATCTATACCGTGAAGGGACGGGGCAATTTCGTGTCGGATACGGGACAGCTTAAGAATGAATATCGAAGGGAGATATTCGGGCGGCTTGATGAGGTGATAGCCGCGGCGGACAATGCGGGTATGTCAAGAAGTGAACTTGTGGATCACATAAAGAATAAAGAAGAGATCCTGGATGACAGGGGAGGTGAGGATAAGTGATAAAGATAGAAAATGTAAGCAAGGCATTTGATGATATCAAAGCAGTTGACAGGGTGAGTGTTGAAATAAACGAGAAGATAGTATTTGGTCTGCTCGGGACAAACGGAGCGGGCAAGAGTACCTTGCTCAGGATGGCAGCAGGCGTTTTGAAGCCTGACAGCGGTACCATAACCGTTGATGATAAGAAGGTGTATGACAATCCGGCAGCGAAGAGGAATATTTATTTTGTTTCGGATACGCCGTATTTTTTCCCGAATGCCACACCGGAGGATATGGAGAAATATCTTATCAATCAGTATCCGGATTTTGCTTCGCTTAAATTCGCAAGATATCTTAAGAGCTTCTCCCTTGAGTATGACAGGAAGATAAATACATATTCAAAGGGGATGAAGAGGCAGCTTGCACTGCTGCTCGGTATATGCTCGGGCACCAAATATCTTTTCTGTGATGAGTCGTTTGACGGGCTCGATCCCGTAATGCGCCAGGGTATCAAGAGCATATTTGCAAAAGAGATGGATGAACGTGGCCTCACACCGGTGATCGCGAGCCATAATCTGAGGGAGCTTGAGGATATCTGCGATCATGTCGGGCTTCTTCATCGCGGCGGTGTCCTGCTCTCCAAGGATCTTGATGATCTTAAGCTCAATATACAGAGGGTGCAGTGCGTATTTGCATCGGAAGAAGATGAGAAGAAGCTTGAGGAGAAGATAGACATGGTCAAGGAAGAGACAAGCGGATCTCTCCGGACATATACCATAAGGGGTACAAGGGAAGATACACAGAAGCTGTTTGGAGAAGTGAATACGATATTTTATGAGATACTTCCTTTGTCTCTTGAAGAAATATTCATAAGTGAAACGGAGGTGGCTGGTTATGACATCAAAAAGCTCATTATGGGTTAGCCTCATGCAGAATGATAAGAGAAGGCTCTGGCAGTGGTGCCTTATGGTACTTCTGTTCGTAGTCTTGCCTGTTCTTGTATTCCTTATACTTATAATGTCGATAAATGAATCGCAGTACATGATGAATTACGGATCGAAGGCATATGAGCAGATAAGACAGGACGTACACAGGTACGCAACAGTATTTATAGGCGCTTCGGGCGGGCTTAAGCCTGTGATCGTAACGATCGGTGCGGCACTTACCGCTTTGGGAGGTTTTTCGTATATCAATGACGGGTGAAGCTCGATTTTTACGAGAGCATGCCTCAGAAGAAGAGCAGCAGGTTTTTCGTTATCTGGTTTAACGGCATCGTAATGTTTGTGCTCACCTATGTGATCGGTATGCTGCTTGGCTTTGCGGTGCTTACGGTGAGCGGATACGGCGATCTGTATACGATGAATGAAGCGCTCCGTGATCTTGGAAGTGTCATGCTGTATTATCTCGGAGTATATCATCTGTTCATACTGTCCATGATGATAACGGGAACGGTCTTTGCGGGTATATGTGCCTTTGCCGTGCTGTCTTCGTATGAAGCTATAATAAGGCTTATGATATCAGCGTTTAAAGGTATTTTCTTCAGATATAACTATACGCTTAATGAGTTCCTTGTACCTGTTGTTTCGCCTTATGGACTGTTTATCAGGGTGATCTCCGAGACAGACAGGACAAACGGTGATCCCTCAAAGTATTTGATGATGCTGGGTGTGTTCGATCTTGCGCTGCTCCTTGTGTCCCTGCTCGTATATATGAAACGTCCAAGGGAAAAGGCAGGCAGGACACTCGTGTTCAAATGGATGGCCGAGCCGCTTAAGATACTTATGGCAGTCCCGGCTGTTACGGCAGCAGGTCTTATAACTGCACAGACAATGAACGCAAACGGGTTATTAAATGTCCGAAATATGGTACTTATCAGCGTTATCATTCTTATCGCATCGATCATAGTATGTGCACTTATCCAGGGTGTGTTTGAACTGGATATAAGACAGGCATTTAAGAAAAAGCTGCAGTGGATCGTATGTACTGTTCTTGCCCTTGTGATCTTCTTCGGATTCAAGCAGGATATTCTCGGGATAGACAGGTATGTGCCGGATCCGTCCGAGGTCGCTTCGGCGGTATTTGCCCCGGAAGGGTATGACGGTTTATGGGGCGGCAGGATCGGTGCGGATCTTAAGTACATGGATATGGTTGATTTTTACAGGGAAAATATGTATCTGACAGATGCGGAAAGCATCTGTGAGCTTGCCAGGCTGTCGATGGAAAAATGCGACGAGGCATGGGATAATGCAAACGATGATCCGGATACGTTCTACCAGTCCGATGAGAGCAGTATGTTTTCACAGGCCATTTTGTTATACAGGATGAAGAACGGACGTCTGATCGCAAGAGAGTTAAGTATACCGGTAAAGGATGATAAGGCAGCGGAGCTTGTTGATAAAATAATGTCGACACAGGAATTTGTCCGTGGATACTATTCTGTTGAGGTGTATGATGCGGATACCGCGATCTCACAGACTCAGACGATGCATCTTGAAGCAAGGTATACCGACGGAGTACATGACAGGAGACTGGACAGGGATGAACTTATCGAGCTTATAGGAATGTATAAGAAGGATATGGAGACCTTCAGCTATAAGGAAAGGATAGACTTATTACCCGCGGGTTATATAAGGTATTCGATATCGACGGAAGACAGCCGGTTCTATGGCCCGATGCAGGAAGAGTCGCTCGTGGTTTACCCGTGCATGAGAAACTGCATTAAATATATCAATGACAAGGGTTATTCGCTTGATGATTTTTCACTTTATGATGAGGCGGAAGCTGTGGTTATAACGAATCCGCATTATGATGAACAGAATGAGTATATGAAGGAAGAGGGGCTTGATTATCTGCCTGAAGAACTGCAGGAGCGCTTCGTAAAGACCAGGGAATACAACGGAACAGATCTTAAGGAACTTGAAGCTTTCCTGTATCCCGGGGATATGGGGATGTACCGCTGGGACGGCGGCAAGGATTTTGACGTTTCCTATGAGGTACAGATAGTTTACAGGCGCGGCGGTGAAAAGGCAAAACGATACGGTGATTTCAACTACTATTATTTCGTGAAGGGTGAAGTGCCGGAAAATGTTGTAAAAGATCTGGCTCTGTAAAATATGACAAAAGGTATAGAGAATAAAATGAACAAAGATCAAAGATCAATATTCTAATGCTTGTGATTGATAAAGAGGATGGACATGCCGTTGGTACGTATGTTATAAGAAAGTAGGATTTCATGACACGGAGATCGTTAAGAAAGACCCATGGAATGTAGTGGAGATGGAGATACTGAGGGAAGAATGGGAAATAATTGTATTTCAGGATAAGAAATTATTGGGGGATCAATAATCTGATGGTAGAGATTATTTTTTCAGATTTTTATAGAACAATTTTATTATGCATGCAACAATAATTGTTTTTACTTTGAAAGTTCTCCAAATGATCAACTGTTTCTTGATTTTTGAATACATTGTTGCCATTTTTCGATTTCTTACGTATAACTATATAGAGAGCGGTATTGAAGCTTCCTGACCGGATCGCTCAGCAGGAAGTGATTCAGAATTGCCTCATCGATGCGATCATTACGGAAATGTACCCGGTGCTATTAAAAAATCATTATCAGCTTATATGGAGGAACGGTAAATAATGAAACTGATCGGTGATCTGAAGGAAAAAGTAGAAAATGCAAAGACAAAGGAAGAAGCAAGGGATACCATAAAAGAGGCAGGGATGCTCCTTGATGATGAAGAACTGGACAAAGTATCCGGAGGCGGGGAATTTACTGCGTATAATCCTAATGACCGGCCAAGGTAAAACAGGTCAACGTAAAGTCAGCTCAGGACAGGGAAAATCGCCTTTGGAGATTTCATTTCCCAGGCTTTTCCCTGCATTGTAAAACCCGGCGTATGCACGTTTTTAATCTTCACAGGTGGAATCAATTCGATATCATATCCACTTTCAAGAAATATCTTTAGGCCAGACACCGGCGAACTTTTCACCCGGAGTGTTTGCCATGATCCGGACACTTTCGGAGAATGTGATCATGCCAATAGCAGGAATCATCCTGACATTCATTGCCTGTTATGAGCTGATTCAGCTGGTCATCAGCCGTAATAATCTGGCGCATTTCGAGACCTGGATATTCTTCAAGTGGGTTTTCAAAACATTCATTGCAGTTAATATTGTGGATTATAACAAATGTATTTCATGTGGATCGCGTAACATTGTTGAATTGAAGTGTTGATAGTTATCCATGTTTGAGTAACTAATGCATATAATACTATTGAGTTGGTGTGAAAGAATACGGGATTTGATATAGATTCATGAGATTTTGATAAAGCTATGAGCAAAAAAGATTGGTTTTTGGAGAAAAAAGAAGTTGAATTATGGTATTTTAGATATGGAGATGACTTGCGATGGAAGACGCGAGGGAGATAAATTCATTGATGACGGAAGAATGTCACGCTACCAACGGGAGATAATTTCCGTTGGATTTATTGTAGTTGATGATAAATAATAATATAAAGAACAGATATTCAACTAATATAAGGCCAATACACAAGCCGATACTGACGGATTATTGTAAAGAACTTACTGGAATAACTCAAGCTGATGTGGATCATGGAAAAAAGAGTAATAATGCATTTCGAGATTTGAAGGATCTTTGTGATAGGTATTCGATTGATTATGTTTTCGTATTTGGAGATTTTGATGAAGTGGCAATCAAAGCAACTGCTAAGTGGAACAAGAAGGCAAAGGAAAAGACAGAAAATCTTTTTGTGATTAAAAGTAAAATTGTTGACGTAAGACCAGCTATTATTAATGCAATGGGAGGACAGTATAAAGGTATGGGCTTGTCTAAAGTTGCAGATGAGTTAGGAATAAAGAAAAAGGGCGATCATCATGATGCGATTGATGATGCAATGTTGTTATTTAGAGTGTGCAAAAAACTGGATATACAAATGATGGATTAATATAGAGCATCTCTTTTCGGAGGGAGGATTATAATATGCAAAACATGGAACATAATAGGTTATCAGATGATGAGCTGGAAAATATTAATGGCGGAACCGGGTATGCACCTACCAGTACGGAAGCTTCAATGATCTTTGAAGGTGTATGTCCCGAATGCTATAAGAGGAGCGGGGGCACTGAACTTGGTGAGCTTATTGAGCGAGGTGGCGCTTATACGTGCGTGCGATGTGGATCTATTTCATCAATTTTAAGTTGACGAACGAATTCTATCATATTACTTAAGTATCTACTTACGGGTAGGTGCTTTTTTTCCTGCTTTTTAAGGAGATTAAAAACTTATGGCAAATATAAAATAGCGAACTTTTTACACAGGAAGAATTTGATGTTTTCTGATAAGACTGGTGGTATAATCGGACTAGGATGGGCATTAGCTCAACCATGACAGCCTCGTCTAGAAGCTGATTATTCCAGTTTAACTAAGTTTCGGCGATACAATAAATTCAGATGCCCCAAAAAGGAGGAGATAGCATGGAGAACAAAAATAATTTAACAGATGATCAGATTGAAAAAGTCAATGGTGGTGATGGCAATGATGAGGAGATACAACGTCGAAAATGTCCGAAATGCGGTTCCACGAATGTTGGTGTCCATGTTGAGGGTGGTATGATATGTGGATTCCATTGCTTTAATTGTGGCTATGAATGGTAACCTACCCTTATGCTCATAATCAAGAACTGCTAAACAGATTTGATTTGAAAGAGTATTAGGCAAGCTATTTACAGAACCGAACAAACATTCTATAATATCTCGGCAAGAAAGATATGACAGCATAAGTGTTGTTTTATAAGTTATCTGCTATATAGATAAGGGAGTATATGATCAGTTAGATAAAGATACGCGAGAAAGAATACCTAATACATTATCTCTACGAACAGCTAGTTTATCAAGAGAATTTGCAAACGAAATTTCAATGATTCACAAAATTCATATCTTTCCACTTAGGCTATTTTCGGGTATTGTTGACACGGAATTAATACTTGAAGGTGAGGAATACGGAGAAATTAGCAATGCGTGCAAGTTTATTTGGGGAAATAATTAGTCTGCATTTACTGAAGGCTGCTACTGATGGACAGATATTAGAGATTGAAAGTGATAGTATTATTGAGGGTCAAGTTAATCAGTTTAATTTGACAATAGCCCTAAAACTGCTATAATAAAGATACAAAGGAGCTACCGGAAGACGGTTAGCCCGAATTTAAACAATCGTTAAAACGACTGCCGAGGTCTCGTAAACTAACGGCGGTCGTTTTTACTGTGTTCGATATATCTTCCTACAGCAACTCCGGCTGTGAAGATTGTAATTGAAGCAGCAATAGCGCCTAAAATCTCCAAAGTCATCATTGCAGAAGCCCTCCTTTCAAAGTATTCCCTTGCGGGTTTCTATGATAAACGGAGGGTCCAGTCCCTCCGGAGAGGGCTAACCGCCTTGTCTTGGTAACTCCCTTGCGCAGATATTATAGCGCTACGAACACCTGTTTGCAATGATATAATACCGGATAAAGATATACATATATTACAGTCTTTGTTTTTTTATGGTTTCGAGTGAAGATATATCAGCCAACTCATAGAAGAAAGCTTCGATCAGGTCGGGAGTGAGCTTTGAACATTGAGTTTTACCTAGTGTTCGTTGTTTTTAAGCGTACGCAGGCGCCAATAATCTGATCCGTTTTTAGTTATCCTTGAGAAACAACCTTCACCGTTAGCTCTCATGATATATCCTCCTATATAGTGATTATATCATGAAAGTAGAAAAAAAATCCCCCTATTAGGGGGAAAATTAAGGGGAACACTTTGAAGCGTTCCCCTTAAATCCAGTGCTGCTAAGCAGAATCGAACTGCTGACCTCATCCTTACCAAGGATGCGCTCTACCGACTGAGCCATAGCAGCAAAATAAGCACTAAGTTAGTATATCGGTAATATTGTCTGTAGTCAACTGTTTTTTATTTTTTATGCGGGATTTTGTTTCGGATCTTCAATTCTATCAGATCTTTTTTGAGCATTTCCGTGATGCGACAGCCGGGAGAGTTGATGTCACCTGATATATTTGATGCGACAGAATAAAACAATATCGAAAGAAATCCTTGGATTTAATTACAAAATTTTCATATCAAATTTTGTGACTAAGTAACAAAAAGTTAACAAAATTGATTTTTGCTATTGTAATTCATTTTACGACGTGCTATATTTCAAATCACGAATTGACAAACAGATTTTTCGAGTCTGCTCATATTCAGTTCAATTCAGGTCGCTAAGACCGGATTTAATTCAAAATTGATCAACATTTAAAAACAGGACAATCAAAAAACAGGATTAATCAAATAACAGGATCACAAACATGCGGATAGTGCTACAATTTTGCAATTCGTATGCGTTGGAGGAGTTTGTTTATACCGCTCATAGTGCGGAAGGTCAAGAAGAAACAAGGGATATACGGCTTCCCTCGGACAGGTTCCATCTGGTATCAGATCCGGTGATCTCACTGACCATATCTTCGCAGGGGATCACCTTCAATGAAAACAGCTCCAACGTATACTTTCTGATAACAAACAAATCTACAACCTATAAGGACACGTTTGATAAGGATACGTTTCTTACGATCGTAACAGCCGACAGGGAAGAACTGAAGGTATTTGCCTACATCGGGAATGAAACTGGAATGTGTTTTTATCAGACAGAAAGAAGCCGTGTGATATCCCTTGGGAGCAGTCTTGATCAGAGTATCAGCTGTGTGGATGATCCCTGCTTATCGGGGACGCATTTACTGATAAAGCGTTCTCGTGACGGAGGCAGGATTAATATAAAGGGAAGGGAGGGAATCTATCTAAACGAACGATATGTTGATCAAATGGAGTCGGCGTCCTTAAGCTGCGGAGATGTCATCGTTGCCGGTGGGATCAGGATATTGTGGCTGGATGAATACATAGGTATCGAAAAACTGTATTCGGGCAGACCATGTATCGTGAGGCTTAACCGAGTGACAGACCTGATGATGACGGCAGAAACGGATGAGATCAAAGGGCTTAAGGACTTCACGCCTTCTCCGAGAAACATTATCGCCACTGATGATTCCGAGATAGAACTGGATGCACCGCCACCGAAGCAGCCGGGAAGGAACCGCCCCTTCTATATTGTTGCGGGACCTGCGCTTACCATGGCTGTTCCCATGAGCCTTGGATGCGGGATATACATATATTCGGCTTCAAATTCGGGTATCGCGCATGCTTCGATGTATATGTATACCGGCCTTATTACGGCTGTTGCTTCTGCAATTCTCGGTGCTGCCTGGGCGGTGATAAATGTAAGGCATGAAAAAAAGCAGGCAGCTCTTGATGAGATCACGCGTGTCAGGCGTTATAAGGATTATATAAACAAGTGCGAACGACTCATCAGGGATAAATACAGATATAATATCAACGCACTTCTCAGGAATTCACCATCGCTTAAGGAGATATTTTCAAACAGTGCAATGCTTCAGGTGTGGAACAGGAGAGAAAGTGATGATCTCCCGTTTTCATACAGACTCGGAGTCGGAAGCATACCGTTTGATGTGCGGCTTAAGATCCCGCAGGAAAGGTTCAGTGTTACGGAAGATGAACTTACCAAATTGCCGGGAGTACTTAAGAGAAGATACAGCCGGCTCGAGGATGTCCCTGTATGCACGGATATTGCCGGAGTCAGGATGCAGGCTTTTATCGGAAGCGGCAGGGAAATAGAAGAGCTTTTTCTGAATATGGCTGTCCAGATCGCTGCAACGACAGGGCCTGAACTTATACGGATGGTCTTTGCGTTTTCTGGCGGGATCATACCATCAAAAACAGTGAGGCTTATGAGATGGCTTCCGCAGGTTCAGGGAGATGATGAGCATTATGTGAGTACGGACAGGGTAAGGGCTGAGGAAATACTGTTTGAGGCAGAGACGATCTTAAGACAGCCGGGTGGACAGAAATCAAGATGGATGATCTTTACGGATGACAGCAGACTGATACCTGCATCCTTCTGCTCCGATGAGAATATAAGCATCCTGATATATGCCGGAGAATATGCCGGCATTCCCGGGGAATGTCTGAGGATCATACAGAATGACAGATCTTACAGAGGAATGATAGACCTTGGCGGGAACGGCTTTAGAAGGGAGATATGTTTTGACAGGATAACAGACTCAGAAGCAAAAGAATATGTCGGGAAGATCGCCGGGATACGTTTGAGTTACGATAAGCGGCACTGTCCGATACCCGTAAAGGTCACTCTGCCCGAACTCTTTGATGCCGGTATGATGGCAACAGAATACATACGCTCGGGATGGAACAGGAACAATACCATTAACAGCCTTAGGGCTCCGATCGGGATGGGCAGGGACAGGAGAACGGTATTCCTTGATCTGCATGAGAAGGGTTACGGTCCGCACGGGCTTGTGGCGGGGATGACCGGAAGCGGGAAGAGTGAAATGTTACAGACACTGATAACTTCACTTGCGATCAGATACAGTCCGAGAGAACTCGGATTCTTCCTGATAGACTATAAAGGCGGCGGTATGGCACGCATGTTTGAGAGGCTGCCGCATCTGTTGGGAAGTATATCGAATCTTTCGGGAAACATGATACACAGGGCGATGGCCTCCATACGAAGTGAAAATGAGAGAAGACAGAAGATTTTTCTTAAAGCCGGGGTCAATTCCGTAAGAGATTATGAAAGACTCTATATCAGCGGAAGAGTCGAAGAAGCACTTCCTCACATAATCATCATCATTGATGAATTTGCCGAACTGAAGAGAGAGGAACCGGATTTCATGAAGGAACTCATCAGTGTGGCGCAGGTGGGCAGGAGTCTTGGCGTACATCTGATACTGGCGACGCAGAAACCGGCAGGTACGGTGGATGATAACATTTTTTCAAATTCGAGGTTCCGGATATGCTTAAGAGTTCAGGATAAACAGGACAGTAACGATATGCTTCACAGACCGGATGCCGCCATGATCACAGATCCGGGAAGGGCTTTCCTGCAGGTCGGCACCGATGAACTGTTTGAAGAGTTCCAGTCGGCTTATACCATGGAGCCTTTTGAAGAAGGAAACGGATCCGTGCCCGTTTATCTTTTGGATGATTACGGGAGAGGAACGGCGGTCTTTGAGGAGCCGGCCAATGAGGAAGACAGCAAAAGGGAAACGCATTTTTCCGTGCTTATGGAACTGATATATCAAAGCTACATCATGGAAAAGATGCATCCTGTGCGAAGGCTTTGGCTTCCGCCCCTTAAAAGTGTGATAGCTCTTCCGGTTATGCCGAACACAGATACAATGGAAAAGTATGAAGTTATGATCGGCAGGTATGATGAACCCGGAAGGCAGCGGCAGGATGACTATCATCATGATCTTATAAAAGCGGGGCATACTGTTGTATGCGGCAGCACATTGAGCGGTAAGAGTACATTTTTACAGACATTTATCTATTCACACATCTTAAACGGGAATCCCGATGACATAAACATATATATCGTAGATTACAGTAACGGAATGCTCTCGTGTTTCAGGGACAGCGCAGTGGTGGGTGCATATATCTGTGAAGAAAATGCCGCGAGACTGGGAAACCTTTTCTGCATGCTAAATGAAATCATGACAGAACGGAGGAACCGGCTGGAAGGTGTGAATTTTGCCCAGTGTATTGAGGAGGAAGATTTTAACGAACCTGCGATCCTGTTGGTCATGGATAATTACGGCGCCTTCAGGGAAAAGACAGATCTTGCATACGATAAGGATATGCTTGAACTTATAAAATTCGGTGAGGCTTACGGTATATTTGTAATGCTTACCGGAGCAATGATAGGAAACGGTGATATTCCGGCGAGACTGTTTGAAAGCTGCCGTACCGGGTTATGTCTAAGGCAGAATGACAAATACCAGTATTCCGAATGCCTGAGAGAGATAAGGCTTCCGATACTTCCCGATGATGTAAAGGGCAGAGGACTGGCACACATTAACGGACATATACTGGAATTTCAGACAGCCGTATGCTGCGAAGGCAGTGACAGTGAAAGGAACAGATTCATAAAGGACAGGATAAGGGAACTGAATGTATCTTACAGAGGGAAAGAGGCGATGAAGGTTCCTTATATTCCCGATGAACCGATGATAAAGGACTTAGATGACGCATTATCGGGACACGGAATGATAAACGAAGATCTGCCGGTCGGATATGAAGCCGTAAGCGGGAAGCCGTTCATCTTAAGGCCGGATGCGGGATCCTGTATTGTGATCGCAGGCAGGGAAGGGAGCGGCAAGAGCAATGCATGTATGGTGATAAGCCATTATGCAGGGCGCGCAGGTATGAAAACCATGTATGTTTCAGATATCGCAACGATATGTGAAGCGGCAAGGAAGGAATCCGACACATTTTTTATCTGTGACGGCATGATAAAGGTTATAGACGATTTTTACAGAAATTACGACAGATCCACCGAGGAAGAATTCATTGACATCATTAGAAACAAGAGAGGCATCAGGATGCTGTTTACGATCGATCCTAAGGACCATGCACTGGCAGCGGGAAGAAAGATATATGAAGAACTTAAGGTAAGATGCATAGGGATATATCTGGGCGGAGCACTTGACCGTCAGAGTGTTTTTGATTATTCCTACCTTCCGTACAGCGAGCAGTGCCGGATAAAACCTGCCGGGACCGGAACCGTGTTAAGAAGATCATATAACTCTTATGCGGGCGATATAGTCATCCCCTGTGCGCCGGCAGCATGAGGTAAAGATAATGGTCACCATCGGAATATATGCCATCCAGCGTTCGAGAAGGTTTGAGATAAGAACTGATGAAAGCCTGACAGTGGGAGCTCTCGGTGAAAGCATCAGGAAGATACTTGACGATGACAGGGCAGGATATCTGCTGAACTGTGAACGAAAGGGATTTATGGCAGCAGGCGGAAGCCTGTATGAAAACGGGATAAGAACAGGAATGGAACTTATTTATATTTCAAAACTCATCGAGGATAGAGACAGGATATGAACCCTCTGAGTGCAGTATATGTGCGCATGAACGCATTAATGGAAGAACTTGGGACGATCGCAGTGAAGATCAACAGGGAGATAGCGGGTTTAAGGGACAGGGCCCGGCCTCTTTCAATATCCTGGACCGGTACGGCATACGAGGCATACAGCAGAAGGCTCCTTTCCGATATTGAGGAAATGGAGCGTACTTCCACGGATATAATGATCATGAGCGGTCTTTTGTATATATCGCTGTCAAGGTACCAGGAGACTGAGATGAAGGTTGCGGATATCATAGGAGGACTCGGAAGATGAATATAAAGGCCAGGATAGATATTGATTTTAAACACGCTATGGAGCAGGCGGACGAACTTGAGGAATTATCGGGAAGATTATGCGACATAGGAAAAGTGAAATTTGATGATACACTGACGCTGATCACAAGGGCATGGAACGGGCAGAACTGTATGGACTATACGAGAAAAGCCGCTACTTTCAGGGACAGTCTGTATGAATCGGCGGAAATACTAAAGAACACAGCTGTGCTTATAAGGAATACAGCTCAGTTTATATATGCGGCTGAGATGGCAGCGATAAGCATATGCGGATAAAACAGACAAAGACAGGAGGTTAAGGAAATGTCATTTTTTCAGGTAACGGCAGCTGAACTGAGGAAGAAGGCTGACAGTCTCAGAGGATTGAACTCAAGGTTTAAATCGGGAGTGGATAATCTGCTGAGTGCGGAGCAGACGCTCAAGACAATGTGGGAGGGTGAAGCGAATGATACGTTTCATACTGTCTTTATAAAAGACAAGGAGCAGATGGATATGTTTCATGAGGTTGTCGAGAGTTTCATCGAAGCACTGCTCGTGATCGCCGCCAGATATGAGGAGGCAGAGAAAAGGAATACGGCAACGGCATCAACAAGAAGTTATTAATAAACAGAAAGAAAGGGAGAAATGAGCATGGCAGCAGGCATTTTGAAAGTGACACCCGAAAAACTGATCTCAACGTCTACCGAATTTGGTGCAACGGGCAGGACGATCAGGTCACTCACACAGGAGATGAAGGATATAGTTGACAGTCTTAAATCCGTATGGATGGGAGAGGCGGCATCGGGGTACGGGACCAAATTTGCGGAACTTTCCGACGATATTGAGAAGATAAACAGGATGATACAGGAACACGTGACGGATTTGAATGAAATGGCCAGGGAATACCAGGCAGCCGAGGATGCGAGTTTAGAGCAGAGCGCCGGACTTAATACGGATGCAGTTGGATAGTGAGAGGCAGGGAGAGATATCATGGCGATCGGATATAAGAATCTTATTTTGATCGATAATTCCAGATCGGTGGGCGAACCGAATTTTATGCTGTGTAAGGAAACGGCAAAATACATATGCGAAAACATCGGAACGGAAGATCTATGCAGGATTGCCGTCTTCGGAGAGGATGTTGAGTATCTGACCGATTATACGAACGATGCGGCGGTACTCACATCCTGCATAGATGAAATAGAGATGTGTGACAGGGATACTTATGTTACGGATAATCTTGTAAAGGTGATCACAGAATGGGAAGAACAGGATGTGGCGTGCAGAAATATAATCCTGTTTTCCGACGGACAGGAAGAGGAACCTGTATTGCATGCCAACGAGGAATTATATTATATGCTGTCGGAAGCGGGATATCCGGTCTATGTAGTACAGGGTGTGGAGAGCAGGAGCATATCGGCATCCAAGAACCTGTCGGCGATATCAAGGATAAGCGGCGGGAAACTCCTGCTCACGGAATTTGAAGGATCTGAAGGCGGAAGTGAAAAGATAATGGGAGATAAGATACTTCAGGCGATAGAGGATGAGAGGACTGCCGCCATGCAGTCGGGATCGGATGGTGCTGTTTTACAGGAAACCGCGGCAGAGAGTGTTAAAGATACGGAAACTGCCGAAGACAATACTGAAGAAGAACAGGTCGGCGGATATGAGGATATGTATATCCCGAGCGATCATGATGATGAGGTAAAAAGCGGCATTGCATCAAAGACCGAACAGGCATATATAACGAAGGAGGCATATTCCGGCGTTGATAATTCTCCTTTGATAAGGAATACCGGCAAAAAGGCGGACGGTATCGGACTGAATGTGATCATTCCGGCAGCAGGACTTTTGTTTGCGGTTATTTTCGCGGTTGCAGTTATTCTTATAACACGGAGGAATGTAAGATCGGCAAGAAGGGACAGGAGAGTGCTTGCCGGGATAAGTTACGATCTTGAGAGAGAAGCAAGAATAGCGGAAGACGCCGAGGATTATGACTGCAGCACATATAAGCTTAATGAAGATTACGGAGCCACGAGACTGCTTGAACAAAACGATGGAGGATATGACATCACTCTTGAAGACTGTTCCGATCCGACCAGGTTATACAGAGCTTCCTGCGATGACAGCCTTATCGTAGGCAGAGCGCAGGGACTGTGCGATATAGTTATCGACAGAGACGATTCGGTTTCGGGAAGACACTGTGAACTGTCTGTCAGGAACGGGTGCTGGTACGTCAGGGATCTGCAGTCATCAAACGGTACGAAAGTGAATAATCAGAAGGTTTTCCAGGAGCTTCTGCTAAAGACGGGTGATATACTCCAGCTCGGTCAGTCGGTATTGCAGGTCAGCATATGAGAGAATTGAGCGAAAGAGAATTGCTGCTGCTGTCCAATTATCTGTATTTGGATAAATGTACGGAATATCGGACAATAAAGGATGCGATCGACAGCTGCAGGGATGAAGGAGGAAAAATATCACAGGAAAAGGCAGCGGGACTTGGGATCGGAGGATGCATGACCTGTGAGGAATGCGCGGATCTTCTTGCTGAGATGGATGCATCGCCGGATGATTTTAAAAATCTCAATGCTGTAAGGAGTATAAATGCCGGCGGGATACGCGGCATATGCTTTGCCGATACAGTTGATGACCATAATGCAGTAGTGGTGTTCAGGGGAACGGGAGGCTCATATGATGCCTGGGCAGACAATGTTCGCGGGGAGTATATGGCGGACACGGGTATGCAGAAACTTGCGGATGATTTTGTCAGATATGACTGCGGTGTATATGACAATATAACCGTATCAGGTCATTCCAAGGGTGGAAACATGGCTCAGTATGTAACCGTGACCAATCCTGATCGTGTCGGAAGATGTGTTTCTTTTGACGGACAGGGAGTGGGATATGAGTGTGCAAAGGCACATGAGGCACAGATAAATGAAGTGTCAGGAAGGATAAGATCGATATCGGCGCACAATGATTACGTGAATATACTGCTTGGCTGCATAGCGGGTGAATGTGTATTTGTAAAGAATCTGCGCAATGATGCGGTCGGAAGGCACAGTTCATATTCGCTCCTTAAAAGCTGTGAGTTTGACAGTGAGGGAAACATTATCAACACATGTGAACAGGAGCCGTTTATGAGATGGGCTTCTGCACTCGGAAGAAGATTGACGGGATTTATCGACATACTGCCGGAAGACGGGAACCGGAGTGTAAGTGAACTTATTGCTTCCGCGGTGGCTGCAGTGTTCTCGAATGAATTCGATGAAGAATATGAGAAGGAGAAGGTAAAAGAGGCAGCCGGCGGAGTAGGAATGTATGTCGCGGGACTGACCGGGTTTGATACAGGCGGGATATATGATCTTAACAGCGTTACTGAAAGCGTATATATAGATATGAGCGGCCTTGCAAAGGCAGCTGAGATGCTCACGGCAATACATGATGAACTGTTTTCGATATCGGAAGCGCTCGCCGGGCTCAGGGGACGTCTTGATTATGAAGCGGCAACAAGACTGGCGGCTGATACAGTATTGCGTAAGCAGGAGAATATGCTTTTAAAAGAAGGGAAAAAGATCGGGGATTATGCAAAAGCACTTGAAGAGATATCCGGACTGTATTTAGGCTGCGAGAATGAACTGTGCGAGAGGATAAGAGGCACGGCTCTTGCCGGTCAGTCGTATTCATAACCGTGAGCGGTAAGGAAGCGAGAGAACATTTCGTCCCAGGCATGTTCAAGGGACTTGTCCATGGTAAATATCTTAAGTGAAACGGCGGTGGTGCATGAAAGTGCGCTGCCGTCATATTTTATGTTTACGTTAAGTGAACCGATCTGTTCCGGTGATACGGATGTATCAAGACCGCTCAGGAAACGGGCTGTATTTTCCGGGGAAAGACAAAACACTATCCTGAATGCGAGAGGTGTCTTTTTGCCCCTGATGCATTCATAGCAGAAATTCCTGACCGATCCCCAACGTATCATTTCTTCGCTGAAGATAAGACCGTTATCAGCAGACTGCTGTTTCAGTATTTCTATCTCTTCCTCCGTATAGAAATCCCTGTTGATATGTCCGTCTACGGTATAGGTGTTTCCCATCATGATCACAGCTTCGTTTAACAGGAACCGGTCAAATACCGCTTCCTTTTCGGACAGGAGTCCCGTCATGAACATGGCCGTGTTTTTTATAACAAACATACGCATAAATATTTACTCCGGGGATCACATGATCTTGAAATCGACAGGTGCTATAAAAAGAGCGATGATCAATATCAGTATCTGGACCGCCAGGATCACGGGCATACCGATAAAGAAGGCTCTCTTACGGGTTTTGTGATTGAACAGATACATACCAAGAAGGCAGCCGATGCTGCCCCCGAAGATCGCTATTGTAAACAGCGTTGCTTCGGGTGTACGCCACGACTGCCGCTTGGCCTTCTGCTTGTCAATGAAGAAATAAACGAGTCCAAGCAGATTAACACTTATAAGGTATAATCCGATGATCGACTGAACGGTCGACAGATCGAATCCTGATATCATTTATTGGACTCCTTATTTGTTCTGTTCGATCTCCTGAAGTTTCATTGCACGAACCTTGCATGAGAGTCCGAAAAGATTTATGAAACCTTCGGCATCATGATGATCGTAAAGGTCACCTGTCGTAAAGCTTGCTATGCTCTCGTTATAGAGAGAATAGGGAGAAGTGGTGCCTGCCTTGATTATATTGCCCTTGTAAAGCTTGAACTTAACTTCACCCGTAACATATTTCTGGGTTGACTGTATAAATGCCTGTATTGCTTCGCGCAGAGGTGTGAACCATTTGCCTTCGTATACTATCTGAGCGAACTTGTTGCCCAGATCGGCCTTGAGTGCATAGGTGTCACGGTCAAGTATGAGTTCTTCAAGCTGCTGATGAGCTTCATACAGGATCGTTCCTCCGGGTGTTTCGTAAACGCCGCGGCTCTTCATGCCGACCACGCGGTTCTCCACTATATCTATGATACCGATGCCATGCTTGCCGCCAAGGCGGTTAAGCTCTGTTATTATCTCGGACACTTTCATCTTTTTGCCGTTTACGGAGGTGGGAACACCTGACTCAAAGGTCATCGTAACATATTCGGGTTCATCCGGAGCCTTCTCGGGTGTGGTCCCGAGAACAAGAAGATGATCGTAGTTGGGCTCATTTGCGGGATCCTCAAGTTCGAGGCCTTCATGGCTTATATGCCAGAGGTTACGATCCCTGGAATAACTGGAATCAGCGGAGAAAGGGAGATTGATACCGTGTGCGCGGCAGTATTCTATTTCTTCCTCACGTGACTTAAGAGTCCATTTATCGTTACGCCATGCGGCTATTATCTTAAGATCGGGTGCGAGAGCCTTGATGCCGAGCTCAAACCTTATCTGATCGTTGCCCTTACCGGTTGCGCCGTGGCATATTGCCGTTGCACCCTCCTTGCGGGCTATCTCAACAAGCTTCTTTGCAATTACAGGTCTTGCCATTGAAGTTCCCAGAAGATATTTATTCTCATATACCGCATGAGCCTGGACGCAGGGAACGATGAAGTCGTCGCAGAATTCATCGGTGAGATCCTCGATGTAAAGCTTGGATGCCCCGGATGAGAGTGCACGTTCCTCAAGTCCGTCAAGTTCCTCGGCCTGTCCGCAGTTGCCGCAGACACAGATAACCTCGTAGTCGAAGTTCTCTTTAAGCCAGGGTATCAGAGCGCTCGTGTCAAGTCCGCCTGAATAAGCAAGTATTACTTTTTCTTTCATATCATTTATCCTCCTGAATATTAGTGCCGTTGTAATTTAAAGCTGTTTGTTTCAAGCATTTAATAGGATACAACAATTGATATATAAATGCAAGCAAAAAATGCATAAAAAATCAAAACGCATGCATAAATACGAAAAAATCGTTGCATAATATGCATATTAGATGTATAATCATGCACATAATTTATTTGCAGAGGCTTTTCCCCTGCAGGGAACGAGGAAGATCATGACCATACGGACAATGAATATCGATGACTATGACCGGGTTAGCGCCCTGTGGATGTGCATTAAAGGATTCGCGATAAGAAGCATAGATGATTCCAGAGAGGGCATAGAACGTTTCCTTTACAGAAATCCCACAACATCCGTGGTCGCGGAAAAGGACGGTAATATAATAGGAAGTATCCTGTGCGGACACGACGGAAGAAGAGGATGCTTCTATCATGTATGTGTACATCCGGATCACAGAAGGCAGGGCATTGGTAAGGCTATGGTGGTTTTCGCGATGAAGGCGCTTAAGGATGAGCATATAAATAAGGTAAGCCTTATCGCATTTACAAAGAACGATATAGGAAATGCCTTCTGGAGAACAATAGGATGGACACGCCGTGAAGATCTGAATTATTATGATTTTACGCTCAATGAAGAGAACATAGTCAGATTCAATGAGTAAGGCTTGCAATTATGCAGTCAAGGGCATAGAATCTAATGAGTGTTTAAGGAGAGGTAATACATATTATAAGGAAGGAAATACCATGGATATTATAAACGGAGGAGTTACGGCGGCGCAGGGCTTTATGGCGGCAGACTGTGCGGCCGGTATAAAATATGAAGGCCGGACAGATATGGCAATGGTCTTTTCGAAGGAACCTTGTGAATGCGCAGGGACTTTTACAAGCAACGTAGTCAAGGCAGCCTGTGTGGTCTGGGATAAGCAGATCGTTGATTCGGGCAGGAAGATGCACGGTGTTATCGTCAATTCCGGTATAGCCAATGCATGTACAGGTAAAGAAGGTTTTGATGCGTGTATGGCAACCGCAAAGGCGGCGGAGGAAACCCTGGGTATCCCTTATGATACAATGGCTGTGGCATCTACCGGTGTTATAGGAATGCAGCTCCCTGTAAACAAGCTTACCGAAGGAGTAAGGAAGATGGCGCCTGTACTGAGTGACTCTGCAGAGGCCGGCACAGCAGCGAGTAAGGCTATAATGACGACTGATACCGTTAACAAGGAGACGGCCGTAACATTTGATATAGGCGGCAGTAAGGTTACGCTCGGGGGCATGAGCAAGGGTTCGGGAATGATCCATCCCAATATGTGCACAATGCTCGCGTTCCTTACGACCGATGTATCCATAGACAAGGCCCTTATGCAGAAGGCCTTGAGCGAAGTTGTGAAGGATACCTTCAATATGATCTCGGTAGACGGCGATACATCCACCAACGATACGCTTCTGATAATGGCCAATGGTCTTGCGGGCAACAAGAAGATCACGGAAGAAGGTAAGGAATATGATACCTTCAGGGAAGCGCTTTTCCATGTATGCCGTACTCTTGCGATGAAGATGGCTAAGGACGGCGAGGGAGCATCAAGGCTCTTTACCGCAAAGGTCGTTAATGCAAAGAGCAAGGATGATGCGAGGACTCTGGCCCGCTCGGTCATAAGCTCCAATCTGTCAAAGGCTGCGATCTTCGGATGTGATGCCAATTTCGGGCGATTCCTGTGCGCTATGGGATATTCCGGTGTCAGTTTCAGACAGGAGGATGTCGAACTTTTCTTTGAAAGCAAAAACGGAAGGCTGCAGGTGTTCAAATACGGGAAACCGCTTGATTTTGACGAGGAAGAAGCCCTTAAGATACTTAAGGCGGACGAGATCACCGTATTCATAGATATGCATGAAGGAAAGGAAGAAGCACAGGCCTGGGGCTGCGATCTTACATATGATTATGTGAAGATAAATGCGGATTACAGAAGTTAGCCGCTGCGGAAACGGCAGACTTAAAGTAACTTAGGAACCGGATTTTTATGGAAGGAACGGAGAGAGAATATGTCGGTAACAAATGAAGAGTATATGAATGAGTATTATAAAAAGGCGGAGGTCTTAATAGAGGCACTGCCCTATATACAGAAATACAACAGAAAGGTGATCGTTGTTAAGTATGGCGGAAGTGCCATGAGCGATGAAGAACTTAAGAAGAATGTCATAAAGGATGTTACTCTTCTTAAACTGGTAGGTTTTAAGCCGATAGTGGTCCATGGCGGCGGCAAGGATATAAGCGCGTGGGTAAAGAAATCGGGAAAAGAAGCCAAATTCGTAAACGGTCTGCGTGTTACCGATGCGGAGACCATGGAGATAGCCGAGATGGTACTTGGCAAGGTGAATAAATCCCTTGTTGCCATGGTGCAGGAGCTTGGTGTCAAGGCTGTCGGAATATCGGGAAAGGACGGCGGACTTCTGAAAGTCGAGAAGAAGTATGCGGACGGGGAAGATATCGGATATGTCGGAAATATAAAAGAAGTGGACACCAAAATACTTGAGGATCTGCTGGATAATGATTTTCTCCCTATAGTATCCCCCATAGGTCTTGATGACAAATACGAAACCTATAACATAAATGCCGATGATGCGGCATGTGCGATCGCGAAGGCCATGCATGCCGATAAGCTTGCCTTTCTTACGGATATAGAAGGCGTATATAAGGATCCGGAGGATAAGTCCACATTTATATCAAGGCTTTCGGTATCCGAGGCGGCGGAACTCATCAACAGCGGGTATATCGGAGGAGGCATGCTTCCGAAACTGAATAACTGCACGGATGCGATAGAAAACGGAGTCAACAGGGTGCATATACTCGACGGACGCAAGCCGCATACACTGCTGCTTGAGATATTTACCAGGAAAGGTATAGGGACGATGTTCTTCAGGGATACGGATTCGGACGTAGCCAATGAGTGATCTCTCTACGGAAAGGAGTCAGGATGAACGGATCAATGAATAAATATATAGAAGAGGCAGAAAGCGTACTGCTGCATACATACAATCGTTTTCCGGTGGTTTTCGACCATGGTAAAGGTGTACGGCTGTATGATACGGACGGTAAGGAGTATCTTGATTTTTGTGCCGGCATAGCGGTATTTGCATTGGGATACGGTAATGAAGAGTACAACAACGCGCTGAAAGCCCAGATCGATAAGCTGATACACTGTTCGAACCTGTTTTATTCGGTACCGGCGGTAAATGCGGCAAAAGAGCTGACCAAAGCTGCGGGGATGGACCGTGTGTTCTTCACCAACAGCGGTGCCGAGGCGATCGAGGGAGCGATAAAAGCAGCCAGGAAATATGCATATACCAGGGACGGCAATACGGATCATGAGATAATCGCGATGAATAATTCCTTCCACGGCAGGACAATGGGCGCACTGTCGGTAACGGGAAACAAAAAATACCGCGAGCCTTTTTATCCGATGATAGGCAATATAAAATATGCAGACTTTAACGATCTTGACAGCGTGCTTGATAAGGTAACGGACAAGACCTGCGCGATAATAATGGAAACGATACAGGGAGAAGGCGGGATATACCCGGCGGAACCGGAGTTCCTTAAAGGCATCAGGAAACTGTGCGATGAAAAGGATATCCTCCTAATCCTTGATGAGATACAGTGCGGAATGGGCAGGAGCGGGAGCATGTTTGCGTATGAGGCATACGGTATCCGTCCGGATATAGTAACGGTTGCCAAAGCTGTAGGATGCGGCGTTCCGGTCGGAGCTTTTATGATGACACAGAAAGTGGCTGATATGTCGCTTGTTCCCGGAGATCATGGTACGACTTACGGGGGGAATCCGCTCGTTACGGCTGCGATCTGCGAAGTTTTACGTCAGTTCAGGGAAAAGGATATACTCTCAAATGTTAAGGAAACAGGAGAGTATCTGTACGGGAAGCTTGAAGAAGTTGCCGCAAAGTATGATTTTATCACTGCTCACAGGGGACGCGGACTTATACAGGGACTGGTATTTGACAATGATAAGATGCCGGCCGGCGAGGTATGTAAGAGGGCGGTATCCAACGGTCTGATAATAATCACGGCCGGCAGCAATGTAATAAGGTTCATCCCGCCTCTTGTGATCACAAAGGAAGATGTCGATGAGATGATCGGTATCCTGGTAAGGTCCATAGAGAACGATTAAGGAAACGGTAAGGATTTTTTATGAAGAGGTTATTCAGTGTGATCATCGTGGCTGCGCTCACGGCTGCGATGATCCTGACGGCAATAAAGATAAGCGATCCCATGTACAGTGCGAGCGGGATCAGGGAAGACGGATCGGGATCCGGAGAGGGTTTATCGGAACAGATAGCAGATCCAAAGGAGCTTCATGATGATAAGACGCTCATAATGTGGTACGCGGATGATTCGTTGACGGAATACTTATCTGCCCAGGCCGCATCATATCTGAGTGAGACCGGTATACATGTAAAACCGGTGCTTGTCAGCGGAGTGGAATACCTTGAACAGATAAATCATGCATCGGTATATGAGGGAACCGGAGAAAACGGGGATATCATAACGGCGCCGGATATGTATATAACCACTCATGATAATCTCATGAAGGCATATTATGCGGGACTTGCATCGGAGATAACCGATCCTCAGAAAGTGGTAAATGCAATGAATTACCCGCAGACAGCCCTGCATGCCGTAACATGTGCGGGAAAGAGAGTCGGGTATCCCCTATATTATGAGACAAATTTCCTGCTCTATAATAAGACATATATGGCCAATATCGCGAAACAGAATATAGAAGAACCGGAGTTTACGGGTGAGGAGACCACTGAGGAAGAGACCGGGGCAAATGACGGAAATACAGACGGTACGGTTTCTTCAAACAGCGGTATAACTGTCGTTAATGAATTAAGTGTGTCGGGCAATGAAGCGGAAGAAGCAGAGGATGCGGATCCGATGGGAGACGAGGATGTCGTTACGGATCCCCAAGTCCTTGAGAAACTTGCCAATATGATACCTGCCACGATCGACGATATACTTACGTTTGCAAATAACTACGATGCTCCGGAACAGGTGGAGTCAATCTTTAAATGGGATGTTACGGATATCTTCTATAATTATTTCTTCGTGGGCAATTATATAAATGTCGGCGGGGAAGACGGAGATGATAATTCCTATTTCAATGTCTATAACCAGCAGGCGGTTGACTGTCTCAAGGCATATCAGAATATCAATCAGTTTTTTGCCATAGACACAAAGTCGGTCACATATGACAGCATCCTGAAGGAATTTATCGAAGGCAGAACGGTATTCACGGTAGCAACGACAGATGCTCTCGCAAAGCTGAGGGAAGCCAAGGAGAACGGAGAATTTGAATATGACTACGGTGTTGCGATACTGCCTGATATAAGTCAGACGCTTAAGGCCCGCGGCATGTCGGAGACTTCGACCGTAGTTGTAAACGGATACTCCTATAATAAGGATATGGCGAATGAATTTGCCGAGTATCTGTCCTATGAGAAAGCGGCTGATATATATAAGAAAGCAGGACGCATTTCATGTCTTAAAAATGTTACTTACGAGGATGAAGAGATATCTCACGTGATGCAGGAATATGAGAAATCCGTACCCATGCCCAAGATGATAGAAGCCGGAAATTACTGGGTACAGCTTGAGATAGCCTTTACAAAGGTCTGGAACGGTGCGGATCCCGATGAGACTCTAAAAGAACTTGACGAAACGCTCGGCAGACAGATCGATGAATTGGAACAGCATGTTCTCACGCAGGAATCTATTAAGATAGGGATAGATTAAATGCAGTTCACAGAATGAACACTTTTTCATCACTTTTTTCTCACGGAACGTATGTAGAATGAACACAGATTTAAGATAATATATAAACATAAAATAAATCGTTCGTGCGACGGCAAGTGAAGAAAAAGGGAGGTATGAGTTATGTACGAATATTACGATTATGAGAATCAGCCTATTCAGGGCGAAAAGGAAAGGATACAGGCAGAAGCAAGAGAACGTGCGGCTAAGGAAGCCAAGGCAAGGAAGAAAGAAAAGAGAAACAAATGGCTTTCATGTATAGCATACGCTCTGGTATTCGGTTTAATAGCAGGTGGTGTGTTCCAGGGAGTCGATCTTGCGGGTGACATCGTAAGAAATAAAATGGGACTCAACAAGGAAGTGCTTGCCGGAACTGATAAAAACAGTGCGGACACAAATAAGGAAAAACTTCAGAGCTCAGCCAAAACAGAGGAAGAAGAAAAATCCGACGAGGAGGAAAAGGTAACAACAAATAAGAGCGCAGCAGTTGCTACCCCGCTTTCATCAAAAGGCAGTCTGGATGTTTCCGATGTTGCCGAGAGTGTAATGCCATCCATAGTATCCATTACAAATAAGAGCGTACAGGAAGTAAGATCGTTCTTCGGCGGAGGCATACATCAGTATGAGAGCGTGAGCGCAGGCTCCGGTATAATAATAGGTGAAAATGATGATGAACTGCTGCTTGTAACAAATAATCATGTGGTCGAAGGTGCCAAGGAAATATCGGTAGGATTCATAGATGATGAGGTGTATGAGGCGGTAGTCAAGGGAACAGATCCCGAAAACGATCTTGCGGTCATCGCGGTCAAACTGTCCGATATAAAGGACAGCACAATGGATAAGATCGTTATCGCAACAATGGGCGATTCGGATGCTCTTGAGATAGGTGAGCAGGTGGTCGCCATAGGTAATGCTCTCGGATATGGTCAGTCGGTCACAACGGGTATAGTAAGTGCTCTGGACAGAGAGGTTGAGATAGATAATCTTACGAGCAAACTTATACAGACGGATGCAGCGATAAATCCCGGGAACAGCGGCGGTGCACTCCTTAATATGCGTGGTGAAGTGATCGGTATCAATTCGGCGAAGTTTGCATCAGCACAGGTTGAAGGCATGGGATATGCGATACCTATTTCGACTGCGACTCCCATAATAGAGGAACTCATGAACAGAAGGACGAGGGAAGTGGTCGATAAGAAGGATGCAAGTTACCTTGGTATTTCCGGTGTATCGGTTACCAATGAAGTATCAAAGACCTACAACATCCCCACCGGTGTTTATATCTCGGAGGTTGAGAAGAACGGACCTGCCGATAAGGGAGGGATAAAAGAAGGAGATGTTATTAAGAAGTTCGACGGAGTGACGGTATCATCCATCAATGATATAAAAGAACAGTTGAATTATTACAAGGCAGGAGAGAAGATCAAGATCCTTGTGAAGAGACCGGACGGATCGGAATATAAAGATGTCACGGTCGAGGTAACGCTCGGAAAACGTTCGGAGTCGGATCTTGCCGATGAAGACGACAGTAAAGAGCCGGTACAGGAAAACGGCGGGCAGGATGACGATGCCATTTATATAGATCCATTCTCGATATTCGGATATTAAGACAAGTTTTCGTTTACTTATTCTCCTTTACACATTATAATGTATTCGATCAGGCGAACGCTCCAAAGGGGCGTTCGTTTGAGTTGTGTATAAACGGCATGACGCGGAGATGACAAATGGAGATCAATCAGATCAGTCTTACACCCACTATAACAATTCCTAAGGGCAATTTTGACTTTGTAATGGAAGCTACTCATAATGAGCAGCTTTATTTAGGCTGCCTGAATGCCGAGAAATGTATGATGACCGATTATGACGCCTGCCTTAAGGGGATACGCAGATCGATAGAGATGCTGGGTATAGAACTTGAGAAGTGGAGCAGGGCAGAGAGAAACGGAGTGTCCGCGGAAGAGGCGTTAAGGACGATCTTTTTGGATCTGAAAAGGGCAGGCGGACATAAGAGCGGCCGTAAAGAAAGAAGACGTATATCCAAGAAGAATTTTTATATACGGCATGTCGTTGATTTTGAGAAGAAGGATCATGAAGCATACATGCGGAATCAGATCAGGGATTTTATAGAGGAATACCATACCTGTTATCCCGACGGATTTGATGACAAAAACAGACCAAATGATTCCCTTAAGGCTATAGCTTATGATATGTATGCGAGATGTTCGAAACCGATCTCGGACAAGGGAAGTGCCACCAAGGAGGACTGTATCAACCTTATAAAGCTCTTCCACAGTATGCTGTGTCTGATCAATTATGTGCAGGAACCGTATGATATCGAACTTACACCCATAGACGATTATTTTCCGGTGCCTTATGAGTACTATAAGGAATTGGATCTCATAAGGGGAAGTAATACCAAGATATATGTTTCCGGTGACGGTGAGACTTACTATATGTTAAAACGCAAGGATATCGAGTATCTGGATATCCTCAATCCCGATATATATAAGCTGCGTCTCCAGGAACTCGACAAGCTCGATACTCTGTGGCGCCGTCTGGGCAGCCTGCCCGGATATGCGGAACATAAGGCGATCGAAGTCGGAACGCATGATTACAGACGATCCGTATATGAGTTTTCCGGACGCCCGCGTGCTATGACGCAGAGATTCATTGACAAGCTGGATGAGAGGAGCAGGAGAGAGGAACTTGTCCGCGGTCTGATGAGGGTTATCAGGCTTATGCATGACACTGAACCGCCGATAGCTCATTGTTATCTTAATCCCGAATGTATTTATGTCTGCGAAAACGGACGCGGACTTATGCCGTATATAGTTATGTTTGAAAGCTTACGTCCGTATTCTTTTGCAAACGAATATCCGGACAGGGGAATGCTGGATGATTATTTCAATTCCATAAATCTGCAGAAATTCATAGCTCCGGAGATACGTAACGGACAGGAAAATACTGCGGATGATGCGGGGAGAGCAGATATCTATTCCCTGGGCAAGCTGATCAAATATATTTACGGCCGGGATGAGAACAAGGTGCGTGATTTTGTTGACCGGCTGATAATCAAGGATCCGATGTCAAGACCTTCGATAGCGGATGCGGCAAGACTGTATGATGATGAGGTCGTGTATTTTGAACCTACGGTGCTCATGGGAAATGAAGTGCTTACGGAGTTCAGGCTTCTTATCTTTACGCCCTTCCACGGATTTGACAATTACATCATAGACGATACGGTCACTGTGGGAAGGATGTTCAGTTCATCCGGCAGGGATATCAAGGTGGACTCTCCCATCGCTTCAAGGACACACGGGAGGTTTATAAAGACCGATCAGGGTTTTGAGTATATGGATATGATAAGCACCAACGGTACGTTTATTAACGGGGTACTGTACGGAGCGCAGCGGTCCGGACGCTCGGATACCAAGAAACTTATGATCGGAGATATACTTAAGATCGATCACCCGGAGTTTAAGAACACTCACCGCAATGCGGTACTTATGTTTGTGCTCGGACCTTCAAATCATGAGATGAAGGAACATACCCTTGACATATCCGAAGGAATGGATATTTCGGTAGGCAGAGAGAGGGGCGACATTATCCTTGCAAATAACCGGGTTTCAAAGAGGCATGCAAGGTTCGTGGTCAAGGACAGCCTGCTGTATATCCAGGATCTTAACAGCACGAACGGAGTATATGTAAACGGTTTGAAGATAACAGGTTCCACGGTCCTGCACCATATGGATTCGGTCAGGATAGAGGATTATGTCTTTATCGTATCGGGGAAGAAGATCCATTATTTTTCGGAATAAATTATTTTTTTGTTCTTTCAAGTGAGTTTAAACTGTGCTACAATGTTCATTGCATAAGAGCCTGCACAGGGAGGCTTATTTGAAAAAATCTATATTGAACATTTTAACAGTTTTTATCCTTTCTATTGTCATGGCATTATCGTCAGGCTGCGATGGAGAAGAAGCAGTCATTGATCTTGAAAGGGAAAGCGTCATAAACGATCCCACATTGAGTACTTATGATGAAGTGACGGTCAGGTCCGATGATGACGGACAGGAGAAGCGGAATTATGTAACGGAAGCTGAGCCTGCCGCAAATGCGGATGTGACCGTATATGTATGCGGCGCGGTCAACCGTGCGGGAGTATACAGGCTCCCGGGACAGCCGCGTGTTATTGATGCGATCGAAGCCGCATGCGGAATGAATGAGTCTGCGGACAGGGATTTCATCAATCAGGCTATGCTTATTGAAGACGGGCAGAAGATATATATCCCCACAAGAGAAGAAACAGCCAAAATGGATGATGCTTCAAAGATGGGGGATATGGCCGTGTACGACGGGTCTGCAGAGGCCGGCGGTAAGGATGATAAGGTCAATATAAATACTGCCGATGCCGCGGAACTTATGACTTTGCCGGGAATAGGCGAAGCCAAGGCGGCACTTATAATTGAATACCGAACGGGTTCGGGAGGCTTTAAGGCCATAGAAGATATCATGAATATCAGTGGTATCAAGGAAGGAATGTTTAACAGGATAAAGGATAAGATCTGCATTTAGAAAAGGGGAACGGCATGAAGGTTCTTGTAGTGGATGATGAGAAGGCTATAGTCAAGGGAATAGCGTTCAGCATACAGAATGACGGCAATGAAGTTGACTGTGCTTACGACGGAGAAGAAGCACTTGATATGATCAAAAAGGGCGATTACGATATCGTTCTTCTGGATGTTATGCTTCCGAAGATGGACGGATTTGAAGTATGCAGACAGGTCAGGGAGTTCTCGAAGGTCCCGATAATAATGCTGACGGCCAAGAATGACGATATGGATAAGATCGCGGGGCTTACAAACGGCGCGGATGATTATGTTACAAAACCCTTCAACATCATGGAGATAAAGGCCAGGATGGATGCGGTTTTGAGAAGGACATCATCAGGGAAGAAACCGGCACCTTCGACAGACGAAACAGTTCTGTGCATAAGCGATATGAAGCTTGAGCGGACGAATAAACGCTTATTCATAGCCGGCCGCGAATATAATATAACCGTCAAGGAATTCGAGGTACTTGATCTGCTGGCAAGCAATCCCGGTAAGGTGTACAGCCGGGACAAACTTCTTGAACTCATATGGGGACTTGATTATCCGGGCGGTTCGAGAACCGTGGATGTACATGTCAGGAGACTGAGGGAGAAGATAGAAGAACAGCCCAGTGAACCCAAATATGTTCAGACTAAATGGGGAGTGGGATACTATTTCCATGGTTAAGGATAGGATCGGGAATTTCAAGCTGTTTAGGAGTCTGAGCCTGCGCATTTTTGTCATCGTATGCGCGGTCGGCATAATCCCCGGCGTGATCTTAAGAAGCATATTGCTTAACAGTTATGAAACGCGCGCTATCTCGGTCAAAGTATCCGAGATACAGAACCAATGCACGATTCTGGCAAATCATCTTGTCACCTACGGCTATCTGATAGATCAGACGTCGGAGGTGGTAAATGCGGAACTTGAGCAGTTCTCTTCGCTTTATGACGGACGTATCATGGTCATAGACAGCGATCTTAAGATAATAAAGGACACATATTCCATAAGCCAGGGCAAGATAATGATCTCCGAAGAGATCATTAAATGCTTTGACAAGAATTCCATTTCAAAACATGATAAGAAGAACCGGTATATCGAGTTTACCACGCCTATAACGGACCTTGAGAGCGGAGACGTGATAGGCGTGATCCTGACGAGCGTATCAACCGACAATATAGCCGAGACCATCAAGATCATGGGACGTCAGGCATACATCTTTGAGATAATAGTTGCCGTGGTGACGCTGTGCTTTTCGGTGTTTGTGACAATATATCTGCTCAAACCGTTCCGTGCAGTGAATACTGCGATCATTCAGGTGGAAGAAGGTTTTACCGAAGAGAAGATATCGGTGCCCGTATATAATGAGACGAGAGCGATCTCCGAATCATTCAACCGCCTTATGGAGAAGATGAATACGCTCGAAACATCGAGACAGGAATTCGTCGCCAACGTATCACATGAGCTGAAGACGCCCATAACATCGATGAAGGTTCTTGCCGATTCGCTTATCTCCCAGGAGGATGTGCCGGTTGAGATATACCGGGATTTCATGGAAGACATTTCGAGAGAGATAGACCGTGAGGATAAGATAATCAACGACCTGCTGTCGCTTGTAAAGCTTGACAGATCGACAAGCGATCTTATGAACATAAGCGTGGTCGATATAAATCTTATGCTGGAAAATATCCTGAAACGTGTAAGGCCCATAGCCGATAAGGCAAAGGTCGATCTCATTCTCGAGAGCATCCGGCCGGTAAGTGCCGAGATCGATGAGATAAAGCTGTCGCTGGCGATAATGAACGTTATCGAGAACGGAATCAAATACAACAAAGAGAACGGCTGGGTTAAGGTTACGTTGGATTCGGATCACCAGTTTTTTACCGTTGTGGTATCGGATTCCGGAGTCGGTATCCCGGAAGACTCGCTGGCCCACATATACGAGCGCTTCTACCGTGTTGACAAATCTCACTCACGCGAGATCGGAGGTACGGGTCTCGGACTTGCGATAACGAGGAACGCAATACTGATGCACGACGGAGCGATCAGGGTTGAGAGCACGGAAGGCGTGGGAACGAGTTTTACGATAAAGATACCGAAGACACATAAGACAAACGGTGCGGTTAAGGATGATAAAACGGAAGAAAAGGAAACTAAATAAAACGGCAGTCTTTGCGGCACTTATCTTTCTGCTCATCTGTGGATGCGGCAAAAAGGCGGATATCCCGGATGATGCATTCAGGATATATTATCCGGGAAAAGACGGCACGTTTGTAAAGCCGGTGGGTTTTGTTCCGTCCTCCGAAGATACTGAGGACCTTATAAACGAAGTGCTCGATGCTCTGTCCACACAGCCTGCGGATTATGATCTGCGTCCGGCCATCCCGGAGGACGTTAATGTCATATCTGCGATATTGAAGGACGGAGTGCTGCTTATTGATTTTTCCGCCGAATACTATAAGACCACGGGCCGGGAGGAAATACTGAAGAGGGCCGCGATAGTCAGGACACTGGATCAGATAGACGGCATAGGAGAGATGTCTTTTACGGTTGAAGGTGTTCCGGTCAATGATTCCAAGGGTGCTCCGATAGGCATTATGACGGCGGATATGTTCATAGACAATGCGGGTGATGAGATAAACTCATATGAAAGGACACGTCTGAAACTGTACTTTGCGGATGAGTCCGGCACAGCTCTTGTGGAGACAACGGAAGCCGTGGCATATAATTCAAATATTTCAATGGAGAAGCTCGTATGTGAGCATATAATCTCGGGACCTTTGTCGGGCGGATCATATCCGGTCACATCACCGGATGTAAGATTGATGGCCGTTACGACAAAGGACGGGGTTTGTTATGTAAACCTAAGCAAAGAATTCCTCCAAAAACAGGGTAATCTGAGGGATGAGGTGGTATTGTATTCGTTTGTGAATTCGTTAACGGAACTGCCGAATGTAAATAAAGTACAATTCATGATAGATTCGGAGACAGAGATATCCTTTGGAGAACACAGTTATCTCAATGCCCCGTTTGAGAGGGATCTTGCGCTAGTAAACAGTGAATGATCGATGATCACAGGAGGATATATTGTATATAAGGAGACCGTTATGTCTCTTCGGCATCCTGTTTGCGGCCGTGTTGACAGTGATCCTGCATCTGTCGGGGGAAAAGGACGTACTTTCCGGAAAGGAAAGTACCCTGGACGGCAGACATAAGGTATTTGAAGGCACGGTCAGGGGAATAGAAGAGAAGAACAACAGACTGATCGTACAGATCGGAAGCATATCAGTATCAGATAAAGACATATTATTTTATCCAAAAGAAGATCCAAAAATAAGAGACAGGCTGCATATAGGAACAAAAGTCAGGGCGGAAGGCATATTCCGGCTGATGGAAGAGGCGGGCAACAAAGGACAGTTTGACCGCAGGAGATATTATGCCCTGAAAGGGTACGGCTATGAAGTTTTTGACGGAAAAATACTTGGTTTATCGGCATCGCATGATATGATAAGGGACCGGCTTCACAGAATTAAGGAACAGACCGCGTATGTTTATGACCGTTATCTTGGAGATGATGACAGCGGCGTGATAAAAGCACTTGTACTTGCCGACAGGGGTGATCTTGACGAGGATATAAAGGAACAGTATAAAGATGCCGGGATATCACATATTCTCGCACTTTCGGGACTGCATATAGTAACACTCGGCTGCATGCTTCTTGCCGCGCTTAAAAAACTCGGACTTCCGACGGCTGCTGCCGCCGTTATAAGCCTTTCAATAATGATCATGTATTGCATTATGACAGGTATGCCGGTCTCGGCTGTCCGGGCCATGATAATGTTTGTATTTCTTGCGGCTGCACTTATAGCGGGACGTACCTATGATCTTAGGACCGCGGCGGCTTTTGCGTCTCTTCTTATGCTCATCGTAAATCCGGACCGCATATATGATCCCGGTTTTCTGCTGTCCTTTTCATCGGTGATCGGGATAGGGCTTACATATCCCGGAATACGTGAGCTGGTGCTGGCGGTATCCGGAAGGAAAAAAATATCGGGTCTTCTTAATACTCTTTTATTCTCATTTTCGCTTCAGATCACAGTCATGCCGTTTACCATGTGGTTCTTTTATCAGCTTCCCGTATACGGGATACCGGTAAATATGATAGTGGTGCCTTTTGCGGGGGTACTGCTTTTTGCGGGAATATTTACAGGGATACTCGGAAACATCGCACTGTGTTTTTCAAATGGCAGCAGGCTTTTTGAACTTATCATGCTGCCGGCGGTTTATGCGGTAAAGTTAATACTGAAGGGGTATGATCTTGTGACGGGATCGGTATGCAGGATTCCCGGAAGCGTGTGGATAACCGGAAGACCGAAGATGTGGCAGATGTGTTTATATTATTTTTTCCTGGCGATGACAGTATCCGGAGGATATCTGCTTTTTGCATGGGAGCGCAGGCATATACGAAAAAAGAAGGCGGGGGTCCCGGATGAAAAAAGGAAAGGGGTTTCGCGGCGTTTAAAGATTTATGGTGCGGGCTTTATGTCACTGTGGATGACAGGAACTGTCCTTTTGTGTTTAAGGACAGCGCCGGATATTGAGATCTCGGCTCTTGATGTGGGACAGGGGCAGTGTTTTGTAATACACGGAAGCAAGGTGCCGCCGGTTGTTTATGACTGCGGGAGTACGGACGAAAGCAGGGTCGGCAGGTACAGGCTTGTTCCCTTTCTTAAATACAGCGGTATAAGTGAGATCGACACCTTTTTTATATCGCACCTTGATCTGGATCATGTGAGCGGGCTGCTTGAGATACTGAGTGAAGAGGATCCCGGGATCGATATAGGAAGGATCGTGATATCCGGTTCAAAAGAGCAGAAGGGCAGTGAAAACTATCCGAAGCTCATAAAGGCTGCAAAGGCCAGGGATATCCCGATATATACAATGACTGCGGACGACAGCATCAGGTGGGATCACCTGTCGGTCACATGCATTTCTCCGGGTAAGGATATCAATGGATATGATGATCTTAATGACGGCTCACTGACACTTGACTTTGGATTTTATGAAACAGGAAAGGGTGCAGCCGTAAAGCCTTTCAGGATGCTGTTTACGGGTGATATCAGCTTGGCCGTCGAGGAAGATCTTGCAAAAAACCGCATTGAGAATATAATCGGAGGATATGATTATCTTCAGGTGGCACATCACGGTTCGCGTACAGCCGCAAGCAGTGTATTTCTAAAACGGGTGTCACCGTCGGTTGCCGTGATCAGCGCGGGTAAGGATAACAGATACGGACATCCGCATGCGGAGACTCTTGATATCCTCAATGAGTGTGCGGGAACGCATACGTATATTACGGGCAGGGACGGCGAAACGGACTGTGATCTTGATGATGGGAACATACGTATCTTTTTGTTTAAATAATTTCTGCCGTTGTGCTATAATGTCATCATGAAAAGCATCGATGCTGATATAAAGGAAGGAAAATTCAAGAATATATATTTCCTGATGGGTGTTGAACCGTATCTGATCCGTCTCTACAGGGACAAGCTCGTGAATGCTCTTGTGGGAACCGACGATGAACTCAACTGCAGGTATTATGACGGGCCGGTTTCCGATATGGGAGAGGTGATAGAATATGCCGATACGGTTCCTTTTTTTGCGCCGCGCCGGGTCATCGTGATGGAAAATACGGGGCTGTTCAAGTCAAGCGATGATAAACTGGCATCGTATCTTAAGGATATGCCCGAAACAACGTTTATGATCTTTACCGAGTGTTTTCGAGGGGAGCGCAGGGATGAAAGGAAGTATGAGAGCGCACTTGTCGATAAGAGATACAAAATGTATAAGACGGTACACGATCTCGGCAGGATAATCGAATTCAAGCGGCTTCAGGAAGCAGATCTTACAAACTGGCTCCTTCGGAGATTTGCGGACAACGGTCTTAAGGTAACAAGAAGGGCAATGGACTGTATCCTCGAATACGTCGGCGATGATATGACAAGGCTGGTGAACGAGAGCGAGAAGCTTATCTGCTACAGAGCGGGACACAGTTCCGTGGATGAAGATGATGTTAAGGAGATCTGCTCAAGAAACATAGATAATGATATATTCGAGATGGTAGGTGCCATAGCCGCAAAGAACAGGAGAAAGGCACTTAAGTTATACTATGATCTTATCGAACTTAAGGTAAGATCCATGAATATACTTGCTCTTATTTCGAGGGAATTTAATCTTCTCATGCAGGTGAAGATCCTGAAGAATTCCGGCAGGGATAAGGACGATATATCCAAGCTCACAAGGATCAATCCGTTTTTTGTCGGTAAATACATATCTGTTTCCGGACGTTTTACTTCGGAGTATTTAAGGGAAGCGGTGGAAGAGTGTGTTGAAACGGAAACGGCAGCCAAACAGGGACTGATCGATGATATGATCGCCGTTGAGATGCTTATTATAAAGTATTCATCGTAAGAATGGGAGGAAGAATGAGAAACGAACCTAAACCGCTGCAGGTATATAAACATTTTAAGGGAAACTATTATCAGATAGTCGAAGTCGCAAAACACTCGGAAACGGGAGAGAGACTGGTCATATACAGACCGTTGTTTGAAGGTGTCGACGTATATGCGAGACCTCTTGAGATGTTTTTAAGCGAGGTGGATCATGAAAAATATCCGGATGTGAAACAGAAATTCAGGTTTGCACTGGTGACGGGACAGCATAAACGCTCCGGGGCGGAAGAAGAGTCTGCGGAAGAGAGCATAGAAGAACGGGAAGAAGAGCCTGCGGAAGAAAACGGAAAAGAAGTAACGGAAGAAACCGGAAAAGAAGTAACGGAAGAAGCCGGCGGAGAGACTGCGGAAGGATCGGAAGAGAAGCCCGAAGAAAAACCCGAAGAGAAACCCGAAGAGACCCATGACAAGGACGTGCTGGATGCATTCCTTGATGCCCAGACATCCGAGGAGAAGCTTGATATACTTACGGGCAGCTGGAAGACTATAACCGAAGATAACATAGACAACATAGCGGTTGTGCTTGATATGGAGCTTACGGGGGAGACCCTTGAGGAGAAATACAAGGAAATACTAAACTGCCTTAAACTGAGGGCCAAGTACGAGAGCAGCAGATTAAGATAAAGATGTCGGATTTTGGTAAGTTTTCTTGTGTTTTGGATTAAGTTCTTATATAATGATACGAGGATTTGGAGAATCCAACAAGATAAGGCCACGGACGGGCATAAAACGGAGGTAGATACATGTATTCACTGGATGAAGTAAGGTCGGTAGATCCCGAGATCGCCGAGGCCATTGTCAAGGAGCAGGAGAGGCAGAACAGCCATATAGAGCTCATTGCATCGGAGAACTGGGTAAGCAAGGCAGTTATGGCTGCAATGGGAAGCCCGCTCACAAATAAATATGCGGAAGGATATCCGGGCAAGAGGTATTACGGCGGCTGCGACTGCGTTGATATAGTTGAGGATCTTGCAAGGGAGCGTGCCAAGAAGCTGTTCGGATGCGATTATGCGAACGTTCAGCCACATTCGGGAGCACAGGCCAATATGGCAGTGTTCTTTGCGATGCTCGAGCCGGGCGATACCTTTATGGGTATGAACTTAGATCACGGCGGACATCTGTCACACGGTTCACCTGTAAATATGTCGGGTAAGTATTTTAACTGTGTACATTACGGTGTTAATGACGACGGTTTCATTGACTACGATGAAGTAAGAAGGATAGCACTTGAGTGCAAGCCCAAAATGATACTGGCGGGTGCGAGTGCTTATGCAAGGAAGATAGATTTTAAGAAGTTCAGGGAGATCTGTGACGAGGTCGGTGCTTATCTTATGGTCGATATGGCTCATATCGCGGGACTTGTTGCAACGGGATATCATGAGAGCCCTATACCGTATGCCGATGTTGTTACCACAACCACCCATAAGACGCTGCGCGGTCCCAGAGGAGGTCTTATCCTCTGCAATCAGGAAGCGGCAGATAAGTTTAATTTCAACAAGGCTATCTTCCCGGGAACACAGGGCGGCCCTCTTATGCATGTTATCGCTGCCAAGGCAGTATGTTTTAAGGAAGCACTGTCACCAGAGTTTAAGGAATACGGTAAGAATATAGTTGATAATGCACAGGCACTTGCGAAGGGTCTTCTTGACAGAGGCTTAAGCATTGTGTCCGGCGGTACCGATAACCACCTTATGCTTCTTGACTTAAGGCCTCAGGGGCTTACGGGCAAGGAGATAGAGAAGCTGCTTGATGAGGCACATATCACAGCCAATAAGAATACGGTTCCGAACGATCCTCAGAAGCCTTTCGTTACGAGCGGTATCAGGCTCGGAACACCTGCCGTTACGTCAAGGGGCATGGGTACGGAAGATATGGACAGGATAGCCGAAGCCATAGCATTTGTGGTCAAGGAAGGTCAGGATGGTGTTAAGAAAGCCCGCGCCATAGTTGATGAGCTTACGGCCAAGTATCCTTTGATCTGAACTTAAGATCAGTGCGATCATTTTTCAGCCACTGCATTGTTATGTAGTGGCTGTATATTTATAACAGTTGAGGGGAAGTATGATTTTCAGTAGTCTGTTGTTTCTGTTCTGGTTCATGCCGGTATTTTTCCTGATATATTACCTGGTCCCGATGAGAGCAAAGAATTTTGTGCTCCTTGTCGGGAGCATGGTCTTTTACGGATGGGGTGAACCAAAATATCTTATCCTTCTCGTTATCTCGATCCTTGTGAATTATCTTGCGGGGCTTTTGATACACCGTTTCAGGGGCAGGGCGGACAGGATCGTCCTTGTCTGTGCGCTTGTCTTTGATATCGGAATGCTTTTCTTCTTCAAGTATATAAATTTCTTCATAGAAAATATAAATGCATTTACGGGGAGCAATATAGCAGAGGTTAACATAACTCTGCCGCTGGGAATAAGCTTCTATACGTTTCAGATCATGTCCTATGTCATCGATCTGTACAGGGGTAAGGTTGAGGTTGAGCGGTCTGTTATAAACCTCGGTACCTACCTGTGCATGTTCCCGCAGCTGATAGCGGGACCGATAGTAGTATACAGCGATGTATCCACAGCTCTTAAGGGAAGGAAGATAAGTGCTTCGGCAATTGAGGAAGGGCTCTGCACGTTTACGCTCGGGCTCGGTTCGAAAGTCCTTATAGCCAATAATGCGGGTGAATTCTGGAGAGAGCTTGAGAAGATCGGATATGAAAATATTTCGGCTCCCCTTGCGTGGCTCGGTATGCTCGCGTTTACCCTGCAGATATATTTTGATTTTAACGGCTATTCCATGATGGCTATCGGCCTTGGCAAGATGCTGGGGTTTGAGTTCCCTAAGAATTTTGATCTGCCTTACATCTCATCTTCCATAACGGAATACTGGAGAAGATGGCATATGACACTGAGCGGCTGGTTCAGGGATTATCTCTACATACCGCTTGGCGGCAACAGAAGGGGTAAGGCAAGGGTCATCTTTAACCTGTTCATTGTCTGGTTTGTAACGGGATTCTGGCATGGCGCGGACTGGAATTTTATTCTGTGGGGACTGTATTTCTTTGTGCTTCTTATGATAGAAAGAGCCGGATTTGCCGGGTTCCTTGAGAAAAGAAAGATCTTTGCGCATGTTTATTCATTACTTGCCATCGGTTTTGGCTGGATGCTGTTTGCGATAACCGATCTGAAACAGCTTGCGGTATACCTGGGAAGGCTGTTTACGGGCGGAGTTTCGGGCAGTGAGGTTTACTATATAAGAAACTATTTTGTTATCATGCTTTTGGGGTGTCTCCTGTCATCGGGGCTTGGGAACAAAGTGTATGATAAGATAAGCAAGAGGAAGGGTGTGACCGCTGTGATGCTTACGGGGATCCTTATCTTAAGCGTTGCTTTTCTCGCCGATGCCTCATATAACCCGTTTTTGTATTTCAGGTTTTAGCTGTTTAATGAATGTGTTCTGACTGACATGTAATGGTGATCGATATGTACCAAACCGTGAAAAAAAATATCTTTACGATCATATTTACACTGATGGTGTTCGTAATGTTTGCCGGTTATCTGTTCGGTGATGACGGAGAATTTTCGGTGACCGAGAACAGATATCTTGCCAAGCGTCCTCCGGTAACTCTGTCCTCTCTTATGGACGGCAGTTTCATGAAGAGCTTTGAACTCTATACGGAGGAACAGCTTCCATTAAGGGACGGGCTTATAAAGCTTAAGGCGGTATGCTGCGAAGCGGCATTTAAGAACGAAAATAACGGTATCGCAAAAGGGAAAGACGGACATCTGTTTGAGAAACTGATAAATACAGACAGGCAGCTTAAGAAGAACAGTGCCGCGATAGAGAATTTTGCAAAACAGACCGACAGGGATATTTACGTCTGCATAGTCCCCAATTCATACGAGATCCAAAAGGATTATATACCGGCCGGATTTCCGGGGATATCGCAGAGGGAATATATTGAAGAACTGTATGATGAACTGAGCACATACGGAAATGTCCATACGATAGATCTGTATGAAACGCTTATTGAAAATGCGGATAAGTATATATATTACCGGACGGATCACCACTGGACTACGGACGGAGCGTATCTGGGATACCGGAAACTGTGCGATGAAATGGGAATCATCCCGGTCGATAAGGATTCGGAGAAGCTTGGGGAGAAACGCAGGGAAACCGAAGGATTTTACGGTACCTATCAGTCAAAATACAGGGGGTCGATCGGAGTGAAGCCCGATACACTTACATATTATGATATTGACGTTGCTCATTACGAAACAGGCGGCAGGGAATATGATTCCCTGTATGATACGGATAAGCTTGACATATATGATAAGTACGCGATGTTCATGCACGGAAATGAAGGGCTGTCAACGGTGGAGTCTGCAGAGGATGAAGTTGAGGGGCGAAAAGGAGAACTGATCATATTTAAGGATTCGTACGCAAACTGCATGATACCGTTCCTTACATATGATTATGACAGGATAACGGTCATTGACTTAAGGTATTATCCCGATCCGGTAAAGGAGCTGCTTAAAGAGCATGAGGATGCGGATATACTGCTGTTTTATAACTTCATGCATTTTAATGAGGATAATCATTTCTACAGATTGACAAGTTGAAAAATACGTTTATTATTGAAATATAACAGTTTCGGAAAAGCAGGTAAGAGTTGGAAAACAATAATCTTTATGACAATTATGCGGGATATTCTCCCGAGCCGGGGCAAGTGAGTGAGGAAGAACGGGCTCTTGAGGACAAGAGGCGGCTGATACGTATCATTTCAGTGGCTCTTGTTATTTTGTGCACGGTTTTTCTTGCCGTCATGGCGGGAGTTATGATAGCACTGTGGGATACCGGAAAGAGCGCACATGACCTGACGGCTGTTTTGAACGGAAGTTATGTGTATGCCAGGACACAGGAGGAACTTGAACGGGTAGCCATGGAGGATCAATATGCTTCGGACGCAAAAGAGCAGGAAGAAGATGCCGGAGAAGAGACGGCGGAAGCGGATGATCCAAAACTGCAGGTGGTAAATGAACTCTCGGATGCCGCAGGTGAAGATGGTGCGGGTACGGATGATGCACTTACGGATGACACGGGCGCGGATGAGATATCGGGTGTAGATACCGTTGAAGAAGCCGGAGATGATACGAATGCCGGACTGGTGAATGCTTCCGATATCCATGTTTATGTGGATCCGAACGTCAATTATCCGATGCCTTTTACGGAAGTGGATGAGAGCTATTTTAACGATGCCCTTTTTATCGGTGATTCGAGACTTCAGGGATTCGGAATGTATTCGGGTATGCCGGGAACCTTCTACGCCGCTACGGGATTCCAGCTGTTCAAGTATGATTCGATGAAGGTTGCAAACACCGAGAACGGTAAGGTTCCGCTGACAGACGCACTCCCGTATGATACCTTCACCAAGATATACATCAAGGTAGGACTTAACGAGATGGGCGGTAACGAAAACGCTTTCTTAAACAAGTACGCGGAACTGATAGCGGTACTGAGGGAGAGCGAGCCCAGGGCGATCATATACGTACACGGACTTCTGCCGGTCACCGCTGCCAAATCGCAGTCCGACAAAGTCCACAACAACCCTAACGTTAATGCCAGGAATGAAGCACTTAAACAATTTGCGCTTGAACAGAAAGCATATTATCTGGACGTAGGGTCAGCGCTTGCGGGAGCCGACGGAAGCCTGCCTTCTGAGATGGCTGCCGACGGCATACATTTAAAGGCGCAGTATATGGATATATGGAAACAGTATTTACTGTCGCATGCGGTAGTGGTCACACAATAGCCGCGCGATATCAATAAAATAAGCAGGATAAGGGAGGAGTATCTATTATGAAAAAGAGGTTTTTGGTTTTGGGAGCGGCTGTGCTCATTGCAGCGTGTATAGGAGGCTGCGGTAAGAAGGCTGCGGACGTGAACGCACAGGAACTTGCAGATGCACTTAAGAACGGTATCACATATGAGGACGATCTGTCATCCATAGATCTTGACACGGCCCAGATGATATATAACTTCGGGGATGCCAACATAGCCGAGGCGGTATTTTATGAGAGTACGGGAGCAACTGCAGAGGAGATAGTGGTACTTAAATGTGCTTCTGATGCGGATGCCGGGGCGGCAGAGGATGCACTTAAGGCCAGAGTCGATGAACAGAAGGAATCATTCACGGATTATGTGCCGGCCGAACTTGAGAAGCTTAATGCGGCTGTTATCTACAGATCCGGCAATTGCGCCGTTTTATCGGTGAGCAGCGAGCCGGATAAGGCAAGAGGGATCATAGATTCATATTTCAAATGATCCGGGAAGAAATGCTGTTTTTGTTCTAAATGTATAAACAATTTAATAATTTTAAACTATATAAACTAATAATACAAACAAGTAACAGCGAAATGTATAAAAATATTTAATTTATTCGCAAAAAAGTGTTGACAATTTCCAAAACCGGCTGTATAATCATCTCATAAACAAGAGATAAGAGAAAACATTGATCATAAGTTCCTCGTATGAGACGGGTGTCGGGATCAAGGTTAGGGTCTAAGGGACACGGTATTAGAACAGGACAGGCGATGTAAAGCAGAGTACATTAAGAAGGGTATGTACGGTTACAGTCCGGGTACCGAACCGAGGTCGATACAATTGAATAGGGAGTCGGATAATTGATCGAGTGTAAAGAGCACTTAAAAATTCATATAAATTATGCGACACCGGTTGAATATCAGGGACGGAAGTGAGAGGTACAGTCCATTGGGAACGGAAGAAACTGAATGAGAGCGGATGCAGATCGTAAGTATATCGGCATCCGCTCTTATTCTTTTGTTTCTTTATCGGAAGTTTTGAAGATCACGACAGGGGACATATCCTTGTACATAGTTCGATAAAATGATAAGATAATATAAGCGGATCAAATGTTTAGATATCATCATGAAGAAGACATTAACATTTTTATTATTCCTAATATCGATCATTGTTATGCCGGTAAAAGTAAATGCAGCTGATAAGGTGGTTGTAGTCATAGACCCGGGACACGGCGGAGCAGGGCTTGATGATGCCGAGAACGGTGCGAAATACAAGGATGATCTTCCGGAGAAGGAAGTAAACCTTATAACAGCTTTGTCGATGAAGCAGGAACTGCTCAGATATAATAATGTGGAAGTGTATCTTACCAGAGAAGATGACCGTAAGATAGCCCTGGATGACAGGGTGGATTTTGCAAGCAGCGTAGGTGCCGATGTTATGATCAGCTGTCATTACAATGCATCGGAATCACATCTGTTTTACGGAGGCGAGATATTTACATCCGCTTTCGGGAACTGTTACACAATGGGAAGAGGGCTGGCCGAATGTATAATGCAGCAGTGGGTGGACGACGGTCTTGCTTCCAAAGGCATAAAGGTACGTATCGGAAACGGCGGGAACGATTACTACGGAGTGATCAGGCATGGCAGAGAGGTGAGCCTGCCTGTGATAATAATAGAACACGGTTATCTGGATAATCATATCGATTATGAACGCCTTGGGACACAGCAGGACTGGGAACGTATGGGAAGGCTGGATGCGCAGGGAGTTGCCGAGTATTTCGGACTGAGCAGGGAGACGGTGCTTGACGAGGTTTATCCGACTGTTTATGTGGAAGAACCGTATGGGCGCATGGAACCCGATGTGACACCGCCTGAAAATGTTTCTCTTAAGATATCGGATCCGGATATAGAAACCGGAGAAATAACATACGAGGTAAGAGCATCGGAATCCGACGGACGGCTTATGTACTACGGACTGGTATTGGGAGAACCCGAGGATGCATTACCTGAGGACTATGCGGATCTTATGCTGTGGGAAGACGGTAAGAGCAGCATGAGAGGAACTTTCAGTCTGCCGACGGGATACAGGGGCAAGATAACGGCGAGAGTATATAATACGTATGAACTGTATACCAACAGCCTGTCGGAAGAGATCGATATGGCCGCACTTCTTAAGGAACGTGCGGATGCACTGGAAGAAGAAGCGAGGGAAGCAAGGGAAGCCCTTGAGCAGGAACGTAAGCGCAAGGCGGACAAAGAAGCCAGACGGAAAGCCGAAGAACTGAGGGCGCAGACTGCCGAAGAACGCGAGAAGATCGGTGATTTTTCCTTTCTTCTTGGAGGAAGGGGTAATAACGACAGTGATGAACACAGTTCAAAAACCGATGACGGCACAATGATCGTGATCGTAGTGCTGTTCATAATATTAACCGTTATTCTTATGTGTATCTTTATTTTCACCATGAGGAAGAAGATAGTCAGATACCTGCGTGACAGGGACAGGGACTGACAGGGGAAGGCACAGACGGGTAAACAGATAAGGAGGAACAGGAGTATGAAGTTAACCTTTGTAGGAGCGGCTCATGAGGTGACAGGCAGCTGCCATTTCATTGAAGCGTGCGGGAAGAATATGCTTGTCGATTACGGCATGGAGCAGGGGGTGAACATTTATGAGAATGTGGAGATCCCCGTAGATGCCGCCGAAGTAGACTATGTGTTTCTGACACATGCGCATATAGACCATTCCGGATTGCTCCCGTTACTGTATGCACGCGGGTTCAGGGGACAGATATTTGCCACGGAGGCGACCTGTGACCTGTGCAGCATAATGCTCCGAGACAGTGCTCATATACAGATGTTCGAAGCGGAATGGCATAACCGGAAAGCTAAGAGGAGCAGGGATGTAGACGAATATGTACCGCTGTATAATATGCAGGATGCGGACGGTGCGATCAAATGCCTTGTGCCGTGTAAATACGGAAAGACGATCAATGTGACCGACGGTGTTAAGATCAGGTTTACGGACGTGGGACATCTGCTGGGTTCGGCGGCTATAGAAGTATGGCTGACAGAAGGGGATGTGAGCAGGAAGATAGTATTTTCCGGAGATGTTGGTAATCTGCACCAGCCGCTTATCAAGGATCCCGAGACAGTGGAAGAGGCCGATTATGTTGTTATAGAATCAACCTATGGAGACAGGCTGCACGGAAGGGTCAAGCCTGATTATGTGGCTGAACTTTCGCAGATACTGAAGAAAACATTCGACCGCGGCGGAAATGTGGTCATACCTTCATTCGCTGTCGGACGTACACAGGAGATGCTTTATTTCCTGCGTCAGATAAAGGAAGAACATTTGGTCCCGGGCCATGATGATTTCGAAGTATATATGGACAGTCCGCTTGCCGTCGAGGCTACAGGAGTGTTCAATAAGAATATATATGACTGTTTCGACGAAGAGGCAATGGAACTTGTGAACAGGGGTATCAATCCGATAACGTTCCAGGGACTCAATCTGTCGATAACGAGTGATGAATCAAAAGCCATAAATTTTGATGACAGACCAAAGGTAATATTATCCGCTTCCGGTATGTGCGAGGCAGGACGTGTGCGTCATCATCTCAAACATAATCTGTGGCGGCCGGAATGTTCGATATTGTTTGTCGGTTATCAGGCAGTCGGAACCCTGGGACGCAGCATAGTCGACGGTGCAAAGGAAGTGAAGCTCTTTGGTGAAACCGTAGAAGTAAGAGCAGAGATAATACAGCTTGTGGGTCTGTCGGGACATGCCGACAAGGCAGGTCTTACCGCATGGATGCGTGGATTTAAGAATGATCCGCTCAAGGTATTTATCGTGCATGGACAGGATCAGGTCTGTGATGTTTTTGCGGATTATCTTAAGGAAGAATATTCGTTTGATACATATGCGCCCTATTCGGGAACCTGCTATGATCTTGCGGCTGATGAGCTTGTGAGGGAAACAGACGGCATAAGGATCGAACCCAAGAAGAAACGTGCACTGTCCTCTGTATTCGAGAGGCTTGTTGCTGCAGGACAGAGGCTGCTTACCGTTATACAGCATAATGAGGGCGGCGCGAACAAGGATCTTGCAAAATTTGCGGATCAGATCAATTCGCTGTGTGACAAGTGGGACAGATAAACGAGCGCTCTTAAGAGCGGTGAAATGAAAGAGGGCATAATAGGATCAGGAGGGAGAACAGGAAACAATGAGTTATGCTGACAAGGTTTTTATTGATATGTGCAGGGATATCCTGGAGAACGGGTGCAGCACGGAAGGAGAAAAGGTAAGGCCCAAATGGGAGGACGGAACGTCCGCATATACGATCAAGAAATTCGGTGTTGTTAACAGATACGATCTTCGTAAGGAATTCCCGATAATAACACTCAGGAAAACCGCGCTTAAGAGCGCTGTGGATGAAGTGCTGTGGATATGGCAGAAGAAATCGAACAAGGTCAGCGAACTCAGTTCGCATATCTGGGATGCGTGGGCCGACGAGAACGGGACTATAGGCAAGGCTTACGGTTATCAGCTGGGTGTAAAGCATCAGTATAAGGAAGGCATGATGGATCAGGTCGACCGTGTCATATATGATCTTAAGAACAATCCTTTCAGCCGCCGGATCATGACGAATATCTATGTACATCAGGATCTGCATGAGATGATGCTCTATCCCTGCGCTTACAGCATGACTTTCAATGTTACACAGGAGAAGGGTGAAGACAGGCTGACCTTAAATGCGATACTCAATCAGCGTTCTCAGGATGTGCTTACGGCAAACAACTGGAACGTAGCCCAATATGCCGTGCTTGTGCATATGCTTGCTCAGGTCTGTGACATGAATGTCGGGGAATTTATCCATGTGATAGCGGATGCGCATATATACGACAGGCACGTGGAACTTGTTAAGGAACTGATCGAAAGACCCGTATATGAGGCACCGAAGTTCTGGCTTAATCCCGAGGTAAAAGACTTCTACAAATTTACGAAGGATGACGTGAAGTTAGAGGGATATAAATACGGCGAACAGATAAGTATACCGGTTGCGGTTTAGGGGTCGGAGCAGGAGAGGATTTAAGGAGAAAAACATGAATATTATCGTTGCGGTTGACAGGAACTGGGCAATAGGCTGTAAGGGAAACCTCCTTGTGAGGATACCCGCGGATCACAAGAATTTCCGTGAACTCACCACAGGCAGGGTAGTGGTGCTCGGACGTAAGACACTTGAGACTTTCCCGCAGGGATTACCTCTTAAGAACAGGACAAATATCATAATGTCAAAAGATCCTTCCTATGAGGTCAGGGATGCCATTGTGGTCCATTCGACGGATGAACTTATGGAGAAGCTTAAGGATTATGATACAGGCGATGTTTTTATCATAGGCGGGGACAGCGTGTACAGGCAGCTGATCGGATACTGTGACACCGCTATAGTTACCTTCATAGACCATAAGTATGAGGCGGATGCGTATTTTCCAAATCTTGATGATGATCCCGAATGGGAACTTAAGAGTGAGAGCGAGGAAATGAATTATTTCGATCTTGAATATACATTCAGGAGATATGAGAGAAAGAAGTGAAATCACGTCCGAAATGTTTCTTGTACTCATCCTTAGTCATCAGCTGCGAGTTGATGGTATCGTATTCGCGGGCACACTCAAGTGCTCTTTACTTTGAAGACGCAGGTAAGAGCACACTTCCGTCCTGCTTTACCAGATAGTATTTTTTATTATCCTCATCGCATACAATATAGCCGCCACTGATCTGTTCAAGCTGTTCCGGACTTGATTTATTCATTTCTCATTCATAGTATTACCTCCTTATATACATGGAAGACGGAGCAGGCTATATGCTGCGGAACAGTGTGCTTAAGGAGACCCGGAATGAGCTGTATGAATTTGTAAGCAGGATGATTGATAATAAGAAAAATAATTTATAACGATCTGAATGATATGAGGTAGAAATAAATATGAAAGAGTTTATGGATGACAATTTTATACTCGGCAATGATACCGCAAAGCATCTTTTTCACGATTATGCAAAAGATCTTCCCATCATAGACTATCACTGCCATCTGTCTCCCCGGGAGATATATGAGGATGTAAGGTTTGACAGTCTGGGTGATGTGTGGTTTGGCGGTAAGCAGGCCCTGGGAGGTTATTACGGCGATCATTACAAATGGAGGCTCATGCGTTCGGGCGGCATGGATGAGGAGCTTATAACGGAGAGGACCGATGAACTTAAGAGATTCAAGGGATTTGCCGATACTTTAAGCCTTGCGATAGGTAATCCGATGTATCACTGGTGCAATCTTGAACTTAAGGAGTATTTCGGCATAAATGAACCCCTGTGCCCGGCTAACGCTGAGAAGATATGGGATACGTGCAATGATATCCTTAAGAACGATCCGGATATGAGTTCAAGGGGCCTCATAAGACGGAGCAATGTTGCTTATGTGGGAACGACCGACGATCCCGTTGACAGCCTTGAGTGGCACGAAAAGATCTCGGAGGATAAGAGCATAAACTTCATGGTAAGGCCTTCCTTCAGACCGGATAAGGCGATAAATATCAGTAAGGCAGGTTTCGCACAATACATTAAAGAACTGGCGGCAGCTGTCGGGAAGGAGAGCCTTGATTCCACACAGGATGTTATTGATGCTCTGACTAAGAGGCTTGAATTCTTTGCAGAGCACGGCTGCGTGGCTTCGGACCACGGACTTGACTATATCCCGTTCAGGAAACTTCCGATGGAGATCTGTGATGAAGCGTTTAAGAAGGCTGTGAAGGGAGAACCTGTCGGCGTGGAAGAAGCTGAGGGTTATCAGACTGCCATACTCATCGCCCTTGGAAAAGAGTATAATAAGCACGGGATAGCAATGGAACTTCATTATTCATGTCTTCGGAATATGAATGAGAGACTTTTCAAAAAGCTTGGGCCGGATACCGGCTTTGATATGATAGCCCAGAATACCTGCGGAGGTAATGTGGCTGCACTTCTGTCGGAACTTGATAAGACGGATGAACTTCCAAAGACCATAATATTCTCGCTCAATCCTGCGGACAATGAGCAGATAGGGACTCTGATCGGATGCTTCCAGTCATCGGAGGTTCCGGGTAAGATACAGCACGGTCCGGCCTGGTGGTTTAACGATACAAGGTCGGGTATGGAAGATCAGATGAAGTCCCTTGCCAATCTGGGAGTACTCGGGAACTTTATCGGAATGCTCACGGATTCAAGGTCGTTCCTCTCCTATACAAGGCACGACTATTTCAGAAGGATAATGTGCAACCTCATCGGTACATGGGTTGAGAACGGCGAATATCCGAATGATGATGAGGCACTTAAGAGGATAGTTACCGGGATATCATATTTTAATGCCAAGAGATATTTCGGGATATGACAAATATATATATGAAGGAGAAATAAATTGACTGAATTACTTAACAGGATACACGATATCGGTATAGTGCCTGTGATCGCGATCGACGATGCGGATAAGGCAGTCGATCTTGCAAGAGCACTTGTAAACGGAGGCCTTCCGGTCGCAGAGGTGACTTTCAGAACGGAGGCTGCCGAGGAAGCCATCAGGGCTATAGTAAGGGAAGTTCCCACGATGATCGTGGGCGCGGGAACGGTTCTTACGAAAGAACAGGCTGACAGGGCGATAGACGCGGGAGTCAACTTCATTGTAAGTCCGGGTTTCAATCCCGTTATAACAAAGTATGTACTTGACAGGGGAGTGTGCATGCTGCCCGGAACAGCCACGGCAGGTGAGATGGAACAGGCTATGATGATGGGGCTTGACGTTGTAAAATTCTTCCCTGCGGAGCAGAATGGAGGAGTAGCCAAGCTCAAAGCCCTGGCAGGTCCTTACAAGACACTTAAGTGGATGCCTACAGGCGGCGTAAATACCGACAACCTGACGGATTATTTAAGCTTCCCACAGGTGCTTGCCTGCGGTGGTACATGGATGGTAAAGAAAGATCTTATAGAAGCCGGCAAATGGGACGAAATAACGGACATATGCAAAAAGGCTGTTAAGAATATGCTGGGGCTGGAAATTGCGCATATCGGTATAAACAGTGAGAATGAGCAGGAAGCCGAAAAAACAGCGAAGTTTCTGTGCACGCTTTTTGATCTTGATCTTAAGCCGGGTAACAGTTCGATATTTGCCGGTAAGGAATTCGAGATAATGAAGAGCAGGGGAAGAGGAAGTCATGGCCATATCGCTGTTGCGACATGGAATGTGGACAGGGCGATCTACCATCTGTCACGTGCAGGCGTGTCTTTTGATGAATCAACGAGAACTTCGGATGATAAGGGAACAAAGGTTATTTACCTTGACGGTGAGATCGGTGGATTTGCGATCCACCTTACAAGAAAATAAAGTTCAGGTAAACAGATCAGGAGGATTGATATGGGTAGGATAGTTACTTTCGGAGAGATAATGCTCAGACTTTCGCCGAACGGTTATTACCGTTTTTTGCAGAATGACCAACTTCAGGCCACCTTCGGCGGCGGTGAGGCCAATGTGTCCGTTTCCCTGGCCAATTACGGTCTGGATACGGCATTTGTCACCAAGCTGCCGGAGCATGCAATAGGACAGGCGGCCGTTAATAACTTAAGATATTTCGGCGTGGATACAAGTTATATCGTAAGGGGCGGCGACAGGATAGGTATCTATTACATGGAAAAGGGTGCGTCCCAGAGAGGCAGCGTATGCATATATGACAGGAAACATTCGGCGATCCAGGAAGCTTCGGCATCTGATTTTGACTGGGATAAGATATTTGAGGGGGCCGAGTGGTTCCACTTTACCGGGATAACTCCGGCATTGGGCGAGAACCTTGTGGAAATATGTCTGGAGGCCTGCAAGGCAGCCCGCGCCCACGGTGTGAAGATAAGCTGTGATCTTAATTACAGGAGCAAACTGTGGACAAGGGAACAGGCGAGGAAAGCCATGACCGTATTGTGTGAATACGTGGACGTATGCATATCAAATGAAGAGGATGCCAAGGATGTTTTCGGTATCGAGGCCGAGGGAAGTGATATCTACGGTGGTAAGCTCAATAACGAAGGATATAAGTCGGTTGCGAGACAGCTTGCGGAGAAGTTCGGTTTTGAGAAGGTCGCGATCACCCTTCGTACGTCTATATCGGCCAGCGACAATGATTGGCAGGGTATGCTCTATGACGGTAAGGACTACTGCTTCTCGAAGCAGTATCATTTGAGGATAGTGGACAGGGTTGGAGGCGGAGACAGTTTTGGCGGCGGTCTCATATATGCCCTTATAAGCGGATATACTACGCAGGAAGCTATTGAATTTGCTGTTGCCGCATCGGCGCTTAAGCATTCCGTTGAGGCCGATTTTAACAGGGTCACCGTTGATGAAGTGAAGAAGCTTGCCGGCGGAGACGGATCCGGCAGGGTACAGAGATAGAATACCGTGATCATCACGGGTGATAGGAAGTATGGTATGGAGATAAGAACAGCATGTTCGCCTGCAGATGAAAAGTATTATGATACTGCAAGGCTGAGGAAGGAATTCAGGAAATAAACGGCTGCAGGGATATTGCGATCTTAAAGTACGGCGTGACTCTGTGACCCGTGTTGTGAAGACCGAGCAATATACTTAAATACAAGTAAACAAGCTGAAAACGGTGCTGAGGCGGCTTTCAGCGGAAATAAAGAAAGAGGATGAAATGATGGAAATGACAATGAGGTGGTTCGGAACCGGATTCGATACTGTGACTCTTAAGCAGATCAGGCAGGTGCCCGGTGTGACGGGAGTTATAACTACTCTGTATGACACAACGCCGGGTGAGGTATGGACACGCGAAAAGATCCGTGCGCTTAAGGATGAAGTTGAGGCTTCGGGTCTGCACATTTCAGGTATAGAATCTGTTAACATCCATGATTCTATCAAAATAGGTTCACCGGATCGTGACAGATATATAGATAATTATATTGAAACATTAAGGAATCTGGGAGAAGAGGACATCCGTCTTGTCTGCTATAATTTCATGCCGGTATTTGACTGGACCAGGTCGGAACTTGCGAGAAAGCGCCCGGATGGATCGACGGTACTTGCCTATTCACAGAAGGCGATAGATGCACTGGATCCGGAAACCATGTTTGATTCCATCAAGAATGATGCAAACGGGGCTATCCTCCCCGGATGGGAACCTGAGAGAATGGCTGTCATAAAGCAGCTCTTTGAAGACTATAAGGATGTTGA
>ONRZ01000138.1 GCA_900320345.1 uncultured Lachnospiraceae bacterium
AGGAAGGGGCAGGTGACTCTGAAGAAGTTACCCATCATAAGGTCCGTTGCCCACGCGGTCTGAAGCTCGGACAGACAGTCAAATACATAGAAGGCATCGTAACCTTCCTTCTCTATCACGTTATGGATATCCACCGTAAAGTTCTCAAACCTGTGGGATAAGGGAACATCCACTCTCTTTATCTCAGGCCGGTCTTCAAGAAGGGGTTCATGGGATGCGAAGCGGAAATAGATGATATTGCGCTTATCCTCAATTGCCTGCCTGACATAGGGCTCCATAAAGAGCTTAAATTCGGACAGGTACGAAACTCTCCATACAACATTATCTCCAAGCCTTATATTATCAAGCGCCGTATCCATCTCGGGAATCCCGCTTTTTATTCTGTCAAATGCTGCCATATCCCAACCTCCCTGAATCCAAAACAGAAAAAAAGACATTCCATCCTTCACGGACGAAACGCCTTCGTTTCTTTATTGCTATATATCGTAACATCATCAATCCATACTTGCAACAGACAATTCACTTAAATTATCAGCTTATCATGGATTCGATCCACTCACCTACGATCCCGGCAAGCTTCATCCGCTGACCGACGAAGCTGTGATTGGATCTTATGGATCTGTAAACAGGAGATGCCCCGGCTTTCTTCAGCATTTCCGCAAGCGGCTTAAGCATTATATCCGGAGGAGCGATAGTATCCGCGGAAGCTTCCACAAGAAGAACATTATGGTCTGTGAGCTTCTCATACCTGTTTAAAACGCTTAACTCCTGCTGATTGATGAGTGCATTTTCAAAAACATCGCTGGCGGAAGTCATCTTAAGGCACTGTCCCTCGGTTTCGATCATAAGAAACAAGTCCTTCTCCATTTTGTATCTGAATGCGGCTCCTATATCATAAGCAGCCATCGCGGCAACGCCCTTAATAAAGGGAAGGTCCTTGGCGGCATTGAGCACGGTCTGCCCTCCCATACTGTGTCCCACAAGAAAGATATTGTCGGTATCAATATCATATTGATCCGCTATGGCAGGGTTATGGGCCCATTTGGCGATCGATATGAGGTCATCCTTTAAGTTGGTGAACAGATAATCACCGTCACTTCCCCAGGCACCTCTGTGGTTCATGTGTATGACCACGCAGCCCATTCTCATAAATGACAGTTCCAGGTCATTGTTTGTTGTATAACCCGGGAATCCGTGAGACATGATCACGGTCGGATATGGGCCCTTGATCCTCTTGTCAGGCGCCAGCAAATATCCGTATATATGGCATCCTCCGCTTACGATATTTAACTCAAATATCTCGGGACTTGTATTCTCTTCATCGTATTCAAATTCAACAAATGCATTCTCTGCTCTCATCCTGATCTCCTTTTTGAACTCTCCCTGTGGCATCATGAAGACAAATCCTAAAGGACTGGCTTCGCGTCGGAACCGTCCCCGTGTCTTCATCCTTCCAGTTCATACAAACGATATATCTTCCTGTATGCTCTTCCTGTAAATAAAAGGCGGAAAGTACCGCGTTCCCAGGGCTTCAGCTCATTCACAAGCCCTGCCGGCGTCATTGAATGTTCTTTCTTACGCCTTATCCGGCATCCTGATAATACTTCATCCGGATCATCGATCCCGTAGACTCCGGATGCTCCCACTTCATTTATGAATATACTAGCGAGAAAACCCCTTCCGACGTAGTAGGTGGTGGGTAGTTCATTATGATTCTATCACAGCTATCCCATAAATGAAACGGGGGACGTTTCCTCGATAGGTTGTACGCTTTATACACAAAACATATTCTAGTACATATTCAAATGCCCCTAAAGCCGATTTTATCATACTTATCTTCGCACTGTGCTACCCATGAATAACACTATGATGCGTAAACCCAATATTCAAGAACTCTTCTATCGGAAATTCCGACAAATTTGGAAATTGTGATTTCCAAATCGTTTGACAGATATGCGGCAGCTTGTCTTCATGCTGTACCACAATCACAATCATTAAATCTGGCAAAATTCCTAAGCGTTCGCTCCAATGCTGTTCCCAGCTTATTTGTTTGTCTTATATCCGGCTCCCACCAAAGTCCTTTCACCGTTAGTCTACCTTCTTTCCTATTGGGAATCGCCTCAATCCGTCCAACGAATCGATCACCAAACAGAATGGGAAGAGTATAATAGCCATATTTTCGCTTTACAGCGGGAGTATATATCTCCCATGAATATCTGAAATCCCATAGAGCCAGTATCAGTGCCTTATCCCACATAAGGGGATCGAGCGGCGCCATAAAGGACATGCGGGGTTTCAGATCCGCATTTCCGTTAAGTATCTCAAGAAGCAGATCATCGTCTTCAGAACGATAATAAAATATGGGCTTCATCCCTTCAACCATAACAGGTTTTATCTTCCCTGAATCTGCAAGTAGAGAAAGAACTTCCCTGCGTTTTTCTGCTTTCATATCCATACCGAGAAAGGCGGTGCTGCTCTTGTCCCAGAGCAAGCCCACTGCACCTATCCTTCGAAGTACCCGCCATGAAAGGAATTCATCCTCGTCTTTACAGGGATTTTCTGCCTTAAGTATTGGCGCGGGCAGATGGTTTTCTGTAAGATCATAATACTTACGGCTTCCCTTCTTATGATGGATTATCAGTTCCCCGTCCGTATACAGCTGTTCAAGGACCGATCTTGCTGCAGGCGATTTCTTATCCCAGTTACCACTCCAATGCATTGATGAATGCCAGTATATCTCTCCTTCAATGGGAAGAGTATCGCTGCATACCGGCCCGTTATCTCTTATATATGAGATGGCCTGTGACTTTAACTCATCCAATCCATCAAATTTAGTCCCCAACTCAAGACTACGATCTCTGTAGGAAGAAAAATATGGCCAGTCTTCCGTCGGCCATATAGAAAGCTCCTTATCAGGATAATCTACAAGCAACCTGTCTTTATACAACAGATCCTGAAGCATCGGCTTTTTGAATCCCTTAACCCTGGACTGCAAAGTCAATTCGGCATTCTTCCCGCATACATCAACAGGATCATATTGGATACAGCCTGCCTGCCTGACATACTCATATGCTCCGGATTTTCCGATAAATCGATAAGCACCTATCAGACCCTGTTTTGAAAGAATAAATTGCCTTGCCTGTTGTTTAGTAAGTGTTCGCAATTTCATGTACTCCAAATATCTGTTTTTCCTTTCAAAAAATCCAAAACAATGCGGTTAAATTCCTTACCTGATGTCTTCCCTATGTTAATATAGAGTATATCATAATTCCCGGAAAAACCTCAAAGAACCTCAACGGGTAAACATCTCCGCGTACAAAAGCACCTCTTATGGTGTGCTTCCAAGAGGTGCTTTGATCTATGCACTATTCAGTTATTAACAATTCTTCAATCTATGATTTTGAATTTGTCACCCTTGATGATGCCGACAAAAAACTTCAAGGTACTTGAAAAATACAATATGCCGATCATGCGTGGCATGGTGATCGACAATGCAGAAATACCCAGCCAAACACCCGGCCATCCATTTAGAATAATTAAATGTCCGAAAGTTCATATGCTCCCCGTTATGATTTGACTCAACATGTCTGAAATATTTTTCCTTAAAATCCCAGATCATCATTAACAAGGATCACATGTATCCTTCCTTCATGCTTGGAAAAACGGGTTATAAGAAACTGACAGCAAATGGTATCCGGTGACTTACAGTTAAAGCATGATCCCGTATTTGAACATGGAGTAGATAAGCCGAAACGCTGAGCATTTATGGGTGCTGCTACATTCCTGGCTCTCTTCATTGCACCGTCAATATCATCACATACCTTGTTCATACCGACTATGAAGATAACTTTCTTTGGTCCATAGGCTATTGCGGATACTCGGTTTGCATTTCCGTCTATGTTCACCAGTACACCATCTTCCGTTATGGCATTGGCACTTGCCAGATATACATCCGCATCATAAGCTTCAAGCTCAGCTGCATGCCGGTCGGCAGCGGCATACCTGTCAATAAAATTATACTTATCACTCTTCACCACTTCCACAAGACCGATCTCATGCGCACTCATTGACCCGCCCATTGTTACGCTGCTTCCCTCAGGGATAAGTTCAAGAGCCTTTTTCAGAGCCTCTTCCTTATCAGCCGCATAGTATCCTGTCATATTTCTCGACTCAAGTCCTTTAATAACCTTCTGAGCCAAAAGCTCATTCCTTTTAAAAATGTTTTCATTCATTTTACTATCTCCTTATCTCTACTGTTTGACACGATACTGTGACAAAATGGCTTCCTTTTGAAATTTAAGCTCTTCCATCACATCATAGTTACCCTCAGGGATGTACACCAAACCGACCGCATATCTGGTCACTGCCGCAAGCATCAGGTG